>CALXBX010000044.1 GCA_944386655.1 uncultured Clostridia bacterium
TCTGAACGTGGAAAAGAAATGTATAAAATGAGAAAAGAAAAAGTAGAGAGAAGTTTTGCTGATAGCAAACAAAATCATGGTTTTAGATATGCTATGTATAAAGGGATTGAAAAAAATCAAAATTACATATGGCTTATTTGTGCTGATCAAAATATGAAAAACATATAAATAAAACTAGAAAAAGTAATGGGATGATTACCATTATAAAAAGAATTAAATGAAAATATATAAAATTTTAGGAAAAAAACAAATAAAAAAAAAAAAAAAAAAAAAAAAAGATTATTGAGCAAAATATTTTTATATACTTTGTCAACAATCTGAAAAAAACACCTATATATTATAATAGGTGATTTTTTATGTGTTTTTTGAAAGATGTATCTGGGGCCGAATTAGTTGCACTTGCTAGTGTTTTTGCTATTTTTTTATCGCAAGGGCTTTCTCCTGATGAGATAGATACTTTAGGTAATTTTCTCTCTGCTGTTGGGGCTAATTTAAGCACGATTGCCAGTGCACAGGGTGGGGATGTTCCGTAGAGGTTGATAGTTACTGATTTCTATAATTTTTCAAGTGTTATATTAGAAGATTCTCCACACACATTTATATTTATTTTATTACTACGACTAGCGTCATAAAATAGATTATATACTTCTTCTGTACATTTTAATGTTAATGTTGCTCCTTGTGATGTTGCCACATCCCCAAAACAATACATATAATCCAATTTTTCTGAACCATCTATTACTGTTACTACAGTACCAGTTACATTTGCCTCTATTATTATAGCGCCACTTAAATTTGTACATCCATAAAACGTATCATATAAATTTGTAACACTTGCGGGTATTAAAGAAGGTGGATTTTTTAAAGAAGTACATTGATAAAAAGTAGTTTGCATACTTATAACTGAACTAGGTATTTCTGGAGCATTCACTAATGAGCTACAACTATGAAATGTAGAATCCATATTTGTTACAGTATCTGGAATTACAGGTGCCTCTATTAATGAACTACATCCAGAAAAAGTTCTACCTAGATTAGCAACTCCTTTTGGTATTTCTGGTGCTTCTTCTAATGCTGTACATCCTCCAAATGTCATATACATACTCTTAGTTTTAGCTGGAATTGTATTAATTTCTTGTAGGTTAATACATCCTCTAAAAGTAAATATTAATGAATCTATAGTAGATGGTATCTGTGGCATGGCCACCAAATTTTCACAATTAAAAAAAGTCCATCTCATATTTGTAACTGCTATATATTCTTCTCCACTATTTATACTTATATATTGTGGTACACTTCCCTGTATTTTCCCTGTATCTGTAAATTCTCCTAAATATCCTTTACTAGCATTTACACTTTCTGAAGCTTCATAACTTTGTGTATCGTTCAATACATAGCCTTTTGTTTCTGTATCAAATGTATATTCCCACAAGTCCATATCTACTACTTGTCCGTCTGTTCCTATTCCTATTACACCTTCATTCCTTGGCTCATCTTGTGTATCTGGTGCCACATAGATACTATCAAAATCACTATTCGTATCTTCTATAGTTTCATCATTGTTTAATTTATATATTTTTTTGCTATCTAAAAATATTATATTTCTCGTGCCATCTTCATTATCTACTACTATGGATTTTGTTCCGTTTTCTAATAGCGCTATTTCCAAGTCGTCTTTTTCTATATTTGAATTTCCATTGTTTTCTATTTGTGCGGCAGACATAGCTAATCTTATTTTTTCTTCGTCTCCTTTTATCTCTGTCTCTTGTGCTGCTCTCTGTGCCTGCGTAATAATTCCATTTTCTCCTACTAGCATGGCTATGGATACGCCAGCTAAAATAATTAGGACAATTATGGTTACGACTAACGCAATTAATGTAATACCATTTTGTTTCTTTACACTATTTCTCATGTTCTCTTCTCCTCCCATTTTTCTTATGTTTTCCAAATTTCTCTCAACTTATTCACTTTTTCTAGTTTTAATTTATGTAAATAAGTTATTACAATTATATTTTATATGTTACCATACTTTTAAATATTGTACAGTGAGTATCGTTCACAGTTGCGTTTGTTTTTAGGCATACAAAAAACACCTATCAAAACGATAAGTGTTCTTCATGAGATTTGCTCATTACAATTCTCTTCTTCCCTCTAGTGCTTTGCTCAAAGTTACCTCGTCCGTATACTCTAAGTCTCCTCCTACTGGAATGCCATGGGCAATTCTAGTAACTTTTATTCCCATTGGTTTTACTAGTTTGGAAATATACATGGCGGTTGCTTCTCCTTCTACTCGTGGGTTTGTTGCTAGGATAAGTTCTTTTACGGTTCCGTCCATTAATCTACTTAAAAGCTCTTTTATTTTAATATCATCTGGACCTACTCCATTCATTGGGGAAATGGAGCCATGTAGTACATGGTATAATCCATTAAATTCATGTGTTCTTTCCATTGCTACCACATCTTTTACGTCCTCTACTACGCAAATAATGCTTTGGTCTCTTCTAGGGTTAGAACAAATTTCACATGGATCTGTATCAGATATATTAAAACATTTGGAGCAATATTTTAAATTCTTTTTTGCATTTATTATGGCATCTACAAATTCTTTTACCTCTTCTTCTGGTCTATCCAAAATATAGAAGGCTAGCCTTGCGGCTGTTTTGTTTCCGATGCTTGGTAATTTTTCAAAACTTTCTATTAATTTTTCGATAGATGGTGAATAATATGACATTTCTTTTTCTCGCTTCCTACATCATTCCTGGTATGTTATATTTTGAAAGACCTGCGGCTTGTGCGCTATCTACTTTTTTTAGTGCATCATTTACGCAAGTTAAAATTAGGTCTTGTAACATTTCTACATCTTCTGGATCTACTACTTCTTTTTGTATTTTAATTTCTTTTATTTCTTTACTTCCAGATACTTTTACGCAGACTGCTCCTCCTCCCGCTGTGCTTTCAAATTCCTTTTGTGCTAATTCTTCTTGTGTTTTTTCCATATCTGCTTGCATTTTTTTGGCTTCTTTCATTAATTGATTGATATTCATTCCTCCGAAGCCTCCCATTCCTCCCGGAAATCCTCCTCTTTTTGACATATTCTTTCTCTCCTCTATTTTTATTTAGGTTTTTGTATGCGGTTTTACCTATAAACCTTTCTTATTCTTCTATAATATGAATTGGCAAATCTAAATCTTCCGCAAAGGTTTCTATTGTATTTGCCTGTGGCATTTCTGGCTGACTGTTTGCATTTTCTATATATTTTACTCTCATGGTTTTTCCTAATTCTATAGATATTCTTCTTTCTAGCTCTGTTTGATTTTCTGATTTTTCTAAGATTGTTTTTCCAAATGGTGTAATTGCCTTCGGAAATACAATGCCTACTGTCATGTCATTTACTTCTTTTGCGGTTGTATTCATTAAATTAGTGTATAACATAATTTTTCCTGTATCCTTTAGGTCTTTTAATACCTTAGGCCAGCAAGCTAAATTTTCTCCTGGTTTTGTTGGCGCTATGTTGTTTCTTTTCACCGAAGTTTCTTGTGGCATTTTTTGTGCCTCTACAACTGTTTTTTGCGTAGGGATTTCCACATTTGTTACTTTTTTGTGGATAACTTCTCCTTGCTTTAAGTTTTCTACTTGTTTTTGTAAGTAATTTACTTTTTGTTCTAATTGTTGTATCTGCTCTGTTTCGCTTCCTCCCGTTGTTCCTAAGTCTCTTGCACACAATTTGATGACCGTTACTTGGAACAAAATTAGCTTTTGGCTAGACCATTTCATTTCATTTTCTAAGTTAGATAAGGCATATACAATACTTAGTGCTGTTGTTCTATCCACCTTTTCCGCAAGCTCTGCTAGCTTTTTGGTTTCTTCTTCGCTATACAACGGTGCTTTTTTAGTTGCACCATACACTAAAATGTCTTTTGCATATTTTATCATTTCCCATAGGAAATTTTGTATATCTTTTCCTTCTTTTACAACTTCTTCTATTACCTTTAGGGCATCTTCCACCTTACAATTGACAATAGCCTCCATAATAGCCTCTATAAACTGAAGCTTTGGTATTCCTACTAAATCTTTAATTTTATCTTCGTCTATTTTGGTTTCTCCATCTTGCAAACATCTTTCTAAAATAGAGAGTGCATCTCTCATAGCCCCTTCTGACAAAATAGCAATTGTAGAAACTGCTTCTTTGGTAATTTCTATATTCATTTTTTGGCAAATGTCTATTAAATGATTAGCAATATCCTCATTCGATATTTTTTTAAAGTCGAAGCGTTGACATCTGGATAAAATAGTAGCTGGCAATTTTTGTGGCTCTGTTGTTGCTAGAATAAATTTTACATGTGCTGGTGGCTCTTCTAGAGTTTTTAATAGTGCATTGAAAGCTCCTGTAGATAGCATATGTACCTCGTCTATAATATAGACTCTATATTTAGCAATTGTTGGCAAAAAATTTACCTCATCACGTATCTGCCTAATATCTTCTACGCTGTTGTTAGAAGCTGCGTCCATTTCTACAATATCCGTTAGGGTTCCCGCCATTGCCGCCTTGCAAATTTCACATTCGTTGCATGGCTCTCCCTCTTTGGGATTTAAACAGTTCACTGCTCTTGCAAGTATTTTAGCCGCAGAGGTTTTTCCTGTTCCTCTTCCTCCGTTAAATAAATAGGCATGTCCCACTCTTCCTGCTATAATTTGATTTTTTAGGGTTCTTGTAATATGTTCTTGTCCTACCATTTCTCCAAAAGTAGTAGGTCTAAACTTTCTATACAAAGCTGTGTATTCCAAAAAGCTCACCTCTTCCTTAGGTTTTCCCCTGTAAAAAACGGTATAAGCTTTTTGCAATTTCTCTATGGAAGATAATTTCACACATAAGTGACTACTTATTGCTGCTTCCTTCCGGACCTGACAAGGTTCATAGGCTTACATTGAATTATCCTCCATAGAAAAATCACATTTTTCTCATACCGTTTTTATTATATACTGAATTCTTTGTTTTCGCAATAGTTATTTTGATTTTTTACAGATTTACTCTTTTGAAAACGAAAGCTGACATATCTGTTATTTCTTTACTACTCGTTCCCTCTTCTATTAAATTACCACAAGGCAAATCTAGGGAAATGCTAGCTTTGTAGCTTTTGTCTTTTAATGTTATAACAAAGTCAAAGCTTACTGCAAATTGCATATCTTCCTGCGTGGTACTTGTTTTACCAATTAATGTACCATCATGAGTTATTTCTTCATCTTCATTAGAAACATAGCTTCCGAATACCTGTATTCGTAAAGCGAATGGCTATATTTCCACCTTGATTTCCTATTTGTAGCATTTTTAGGTCTGTTTGTGTACCACCCTGATAGGTAAGTGATTGGTTTTGTATGACATAATCTTCTGTATAAGTAAATGCTCTTCCTTCTCCACTATTTGGCATATAGGATTTAATTTCTCCTACTGCTGGTGTTTTGGTAATCTGTATGTTCTCTATACTTACGCTTTTAATGGTTTCGTCTTCATCCGCATTTTCACTTTTTTCTATAGAAAAGTAAATATCATTGTTTTGATAGATATCCATATTCCACTTTTCTGCACTATCTGCATGTTCTACACCTTCTGCTGTACTAATCATAGTTATCTTAGAAAGATAAAAAGGCATATCCTTTTCCCCTTCTACACTATACCTAATCATCATGAGCCCTACTATGCAAACTAAAATAACAAGAAAAGCTACGGCAAGAACTGCTTTAATAATCTCTTTCTTTTTTTGTTTTTCCAATTTAGAACCTCCTGCTTTTGTTTTGGCGGAGTGGGTGGGATTCGAACCCACGTGCCAATTTCTTGGCGAACTGTTTTCGAGACAGCTTCGTTATGACCGCTTCGATACCACTCCTTTTTTATTGTATGTCCCTTTTTTACGGGACATTCCTATTTTCTTTTTTTCTTTCTTAATATTTGGAAAAAGTCTTGCAAAATCTTTTCGCATTCTTCTTGCAAAATTCCCTTTTCTATCTCTACGTGATGGTTAAAAGGATAATCTTCTAATAGATTTAAAACGCTACCGCATGCTCCTGTTTTGCTATCCATAGTTCCTATGTACACTTTTTTTAGTCTTGCTTGTATCATGGCTCCCGCACACATAGAGCATGGCTCTAGTGTAACATACATTTCGCAATCCTGCAAGCGCCATGCCCCTAACTTTTTACTTGCTTTTTGAATGGCTCTTATTTCTGCATGATAGGTGGTATCTTTTTTGGCTTCTTTTTGGTTATGCGCTCTTGCAATGATTTTTCCTTCTTTTACAATCACTGCCCCTACGGGTACCTCGTCTTCTTCAAATGCTTTTTTTGCCTCTTTTAGGGCTTCTTTCATAAATTTTTCTTTACTTTCCATTTTTCCTCTCATTTCTTTGCTTTTTTATTATATATGATTTTTCTCATAAATTCAATTTTTTATGGTATATTTGTGTAATTTGTAAGGGAGTTCTAAATGAACTCCCTTTGTTAGCTTCTCTATTTTTTACATTGCTCTTTATCTATTTTTTGTAATAATAAATGTTTAAAACATTAAAATTATTTAAAATATTCAAAAGATTTTTTTAACTCAATACCGCCACAAGTATTGAAGTGGCGGTTTTCCTTTGGTGTGGTTTTCTTACAGGTTATAAACGCTGTTCTCTTTCTAAAATCATTATATATTATCATACTTTCAAAATCAATACGTTTTTTACTCTTATAAATTAATATACAAAAAATCAAACCTAGCTCTTAGTCAAGATACTAGGTTTGATTTTTTTAACTATTATTATGGTGTTCGAATATCATCTAACTCTTCATTTGCAAATTTCAAATACCACAGGGAACGATAATCTTCCCATGGTCTAGGTCTCATTTCTGTTTGAAGGAATATTTTCTCCAGAATCTTCCTAGCCCTTAAGTAATATTCCATATCATTCGCAGTTTCATGCCTAATTCCCTTATGATATTTATGCTCTTGAAAAATGTTGATGATTGGGAAACTATTAATATATTGAATTATATTTTCAAAATTCTTTCTAATAGTTTCCAAATCTTCTAAGCCCACAATATAAGTAAAGTTTGTACGGAATCTCAATTCTTTGGCAATGCTTAGTGTAGCAATTATATTTTCCAATGTGAATTTTCTCTTCTTATCTCTCAGAAAATATTCTCTATTTTCAAAGCATTCCAAAGAGATACAATATCCAAATTTCTTAATTGGTAAAAGTCTCTCTAAGGACTCTCTTGTAGTTATTTGTGAGCCAAGATAGAATATCTCTCCGTTGAATGAATACTTCTTAAGTACATCATTCAATAGCAACAAGAAACTCACTACATCTTCTTCAGAATCGAAACATCCTGTCACAATTGCTATCTGCAATACATGGCTTAAATCTAAAAGTCCATGACTAAGCACCCAATTGTCAAAGAATTCTTCAAGAGATTTTCTATCTGTTAATCTCTTTTTATCTCTTGCCGTTTGGTATGCTGTATAACAGAATTTGCACCCCCTACAAGATGTACGTGCATTTGGATTAACATTTAATACCGTGCCTCCTCTTCTTGAATAAGAAGAATCACAGAAATCTTCTGTTAATCTTCCAACTTCACCTATAACTGTATCATTTCCAAAGATTAGTTTGCTTCCATCAACATGATAATTAGAATTTGATTTGACCGGCAATGCAAAGTAATAGTTTTCTATTCTCTTTTTTCTTGCTAAGTCAAACATTCCATTATCAATGTTCAATTTCAAAGCAAACCGAACTCTATCCAAGTCTTCTGTTGTATTAAGTCCACTTATATTCATATCCATAAATAAGATATCTTCTCTAGGAACTGAATATTTCTGGGACAATGTCATCAAATCTTCGAAGCTATTAATCATAATAAACTCCTCCTTATAAACTAATATCTATTTTTTCTGAAGAATATACATTTGCTTCTCTGCAACCTAAATCATTAGTAAATTGCTCTCTTTTTCTACAAATATATAAACTTGTCAAAATAGGTATTGTTATTTTATTGCTATTTCTTATGATTACTTCTCTAATCTCTGCCAAAAACTTATCTCTCACATCTGAACTTAACTTTATGATTTTAGGATAAGTATTTAATAGAGCTACATAACTATCCGCATCGTAGTGATATTCTGTTCTGTACCTTTTCAAAGCTGAAATATAAAAATATTCACTTTGAATTAGTTCTTGCTCTCTTTTTATTACTTTATCCAAAACTCCTCTGTTAACATCTGACCTTCTTTCATATGTTGCTGATAAGTTTCTAGCATAAACTTCATCAATTTCTTTCATAATTGGTGAATTTTCACGACAGAAACTATTCCAGTATAATACCAGAAAACCGTTATCTTTTAGATATCTATAACAATCATAGTATTTACTGTCCTTTTCCAGCCAATGAAATGTAGTTACTGACAAAATAATATCAAACTGTCGGTTTTCAAAATCACAATTTTCGAATGTATCACAAATAAATCGAATATTGTGATAGCCAGACAAATTTTGTTTTGCAACTTCTACCAAATTATCTCCTGGCTCTACTGTAATAATCCTTGCTCTTAATTTGGCAATTTCTTCTGTCGCAATTCCACTCCCTGTTCCTATCTCAAGCAAATTAGTTTGACTTGAAATATCACAAAAAGTTTGTATATCTTTGTACAACTGAATGGGATACCTTGGTCTAACCTTATCATAAGTTTTCGCAAACTTATCAAATGATGCATCAAATAACTTTTCTCCTCTAAAGTTCATGATATTCCTCCTTAATATCTCTTATTATACTTTGCATATCAATTCCGTTACTTTCAAGTACATTTTTATATGCACCATAAACGGAATCGTTATACCCCTTAAACAGCCATTTCGTTGTGTCAAATTTTTTAGATAACTTACCTCGGATTATATCACAATATCCAGTGCAATACACTAGAATTCTAGAATATTTTTCTATTTTTATATCTAGGTTTTGTAAGCAATCTGACTTTATGATACTTAATATATCAATATTAGCTATTGATTCTGAAGCCTTTAAACACTCATTAGTTATAATATCTCCTATTGCTATTAATAGGATTTTTTTACAACTATTTGTGCTATTGAATTCTTGAATCCAATATCCTCTTTTGACATCAAGTTTAGCTTGCTCGACTGTTCTATAAGTACTTATATCTGTTTTTGTAAGATAAAGCACTTGTATACAATCTTTAGCTCTTTTCATTTCTTCAAAGCAACAAATTGCTTGCTTTGCTTCTGATGGAAAATAGACTTTAATGTAATCAGATTGTTTACTCAATAGTGTATTTAACAAATCTGGATTTTGATGTGTATAAGTATTTCTCCACCCTAAACTTGTAATAATAATTTTTAAAGAATTATGATTCTTTTTTGAACCCTCTTCTTGTTGTTGCTTATAAAATTTATAACATTGCGATATAAAACTGGAAACTAATGGAGAAAAAGCTTCATAAGTAATAAATACTCCATCTTTTCCACTACTCAAGTATCCATATAGCATAGTTATACATATTACTTCATTTAGGATTTCGATTACTCTTCCATTTTGCTTTACTGTTACAGAACTTTCAATTTCCGCATTATAACGTATCCCATATTCTTTCACAAAAGCTGTTAGTCCGTTTGAAATAGATTCGTCAGGACTAAAAATCAAAAATTTGTCATTTGTAAATTTTATGAAATACTCTGATAATGCTTCCATTGAATTTTTTGGTAAATTGTCAAGATTAGCAGTTTCTATAAGTTGTATATTCGGTTGTTTTTCGACTGTATTAAATTTTGGAATATTATCTAAAACTTCCTTAGTTGGCACTCCATCAATAAATAGTGTTTCTGGTTTGTAACTTATTAGCCATCTTTTAATAGTTTCTACTGAATCACTACTCATCATTGGTGTTTTTAGTGTAGAAACCTTATGACTCAAATGACTATTTACAAACGCTAATCCGCCTATTGTTTCTGGACCTGAAAAACCTTTGGGTGATTTTAATATTACAATTGGAATTTTGCATCTTTCTCCCTCATACCATTTCTTCTGCAAATCCACAATCCTATCAAAAATCATAGCTGTTTCTTCATAACTATTGATAGAAGTAATAAAAACTTCATATCCAAAATTTCCAAGCAATTTTGAAAAATCTCTATTTAGACTTATCAAAGACCTACTTGTCATTTTGTATCCATTTAGATTTATCATAATTACCAGAAAGCCATCATTTATAGGATTTATAAATTGGTTGCAGAGTAACGAAGAAATTGATGTCCCAGCTTCAAATTCACCATCACCAACAATTGTTAAAGTTGTTCGCTTTGGATTATTTATAACTGTTCCCATACTTACAGATATTGCATTTCCTAATTCTCCACCAGCTAATATTACACCTGGCAACAAAGGAGAAATCTCGGTTTGTAAAATCTCATTCTTACCAAAATCACTAATAAGATTACTCACACCTTCTAATCCATACTTATATCTAGGATATATTTCTCCTAAACTACCATTTAAATAAAGATTAGAAATCAGTGCTGGTGAACTATGTCCTGTTCCAATAATAATATTGGGAATTATTTCTGTTTTACGCATGAATCTATTGATATATGCATAAAAATAATTAATTCCAGGGCAACATCCCCAATGTCCAAATACCCTTTCTTTTAAATCAGTCCGCTTTAACTTATACACATCGACATTAAACTTTAAGAAAAGTTGTGCAACAGACAAATAATTACTTGCCCTAAAATTTGCTTCTACTGCTTGTAGTTCATTCCGTTTCATTTTTACTCCTCTCATTGCTAACTTTTTAAGTAATATCCTCCTTTCATAATAATAGTTATAATTGTCTTATCAATGCAATAGCATTAATAGCATTGTAAAATGTTGACATAAATATTTACCATATCTTTCCAACAAATTCAATAGTTATCAAAAAATAAATAACTATATTTTCTTTATTATATATATAAGTATAATAATGTCTATAATAAAGCGAATAGGGTAATCTTATGAAAATTAATAAATATAATAATTTTAGAAATATATCTGGTAGTGTTTTAAGAGAATTGAGAATAAAGCAAACTTATCTCAACAAGATTTAGCAGAAAGGCTACAATTATTAGGTATTGAACTAATGGCTAAAGAAATTTCAAAAATAGAAAATAATAATGAATTAGTTCAAGATTTTAAATTATTTGCTTTTGTTAAAGTTTTCAATGTTTCAGCGGATATATTTAATAAAACAACTTACGAACTTTTTACAGTTTGTAAGTTGTCAGAATTTGGTGTGCCAGAAGGGAATCGAACCCCCGACCTGCAGTTTAGGAAACTGTCGCTCTATCCTACTGAGCTACTGGCACATATTATGCCTTTTATTGTAACATACTATTTTCTTTTTTGCAAGGAGTGTATTTTTAGATTTTAGTATCTTTTTTCTACATTTTATGCTATAATACTAACTTGAAAAGCGTAAAAAGGAGGCTTTAGAAAGATGCAAAAAATTTTAGGCTATATGAGAAAAGCAATAAAAGACTATCATATGATTGAAGATGGCGACAAAATTGCTGTATGTTTATCGGGCGGCAAAGATTCCATTACCTTATTGCTAGGTTTAAAACAGTTACAACGTTTTTTTAATAAACAATTTGATATCATTGCGGTTAGTGTAAATCCTGGCTTTGACTTTTTTGATACTTCTTTTTTGAAAAAAACTTGTGAGGAAATTCAAGTTCCTCTTATCATAGAAAATAGTAATATTAAGGAAATAGTTTTTGATATCCGCAAAGAAAAAAGACCATGCTCGTTATGTGCCAATATTCGCAGAGGCATTTTAAATTCTGTTGCCATTCGAGAAGGGTGCAACAAAATTGCGTTAGGGCATAATGAAGATGATGTTTTAGAAACTTTTTTAATGAATTTATTTCTAACTGGTGCTTTTTCTACTTTTGGACCATCTACTTACATGGACCGTTCTCACATTACGGTTATCAGACCTCTTGTATATGCACCTGAAAAAGAAATTAGGAAGTTTGTAAAAAGAGAAAACATTGCTGTTATGCAGAAGAATTGCCCTATGGACGGCGTCTCTAAGAGGGAATATATGAAGAATTTACTATTTCAGCTAAACTTAGATATCCCTATGGTTAGAGCAAATTTAATGGGAGTGATTAAGAGGAACCATATTAAGGGTTGGCATGAATAATGCTCCTACAAAGGAAAAGAGAAAAATAAGTACATAATCTGCTTATCTTTCTCTTTTTTAGGTAAAATTTATTTGTTTTGTAGGTCTGCTTTTATCTTTTCTATTTGTTCTTTTGCTTGTTGGGATGTATTTTCTCTTACGCCTACATAGTATTTTATCTTTGGCTCTGTTCCGGATGGACGCACACAGCACCATGCACTATTTTCTAATTCGTAATACAACACATTGGATTTTGGGAGTCCGGTTGCTACTTTTTTTCCTGTCTCTATGTCTAATATTGCTTGCTCTTTATAATCTCTTATTCTTTGTATCTTATATCCCCCTAGGGTTTTAGGTGGTTCTCTTCTCATAGTATCTATCATCTCTTGCATTTTTTTCGCTCCATCCATTCCCTTTAAGGTTACTTGCATGGTTTCTTCTTGGTAATAACCATATTTTTGATATAGTTTTTGTAACTCTTCCTCTATGCTACTATTTTGCTCTTTATAATAAGCTGCCGCTTCACAAAGCATCATAACTGCCACTACTCCATCTTTATCCCTTGCATGTGTTCCTACTAGGCACCCGTAGCTTTCTTCAAATCCAAATAGAAAAGTATATTCTTTTGTTTTCTCAAATTCTTTTATCTTTTCTCCTATATATTTAAATCCTGTTAGTACGTCAAACACAGCTACGCCGTAGTCTTTTGCGATAGCATCTGCCATAGTAGAAGATACTATACTCTTCACAATAGCTGCATTTTGCGGTATTTCCGCCTTTTTCTTTTTTTCTTCTAAAAGATAGTTTAAAATGATAATGGCAGACATATTACCTGTAAGAGGTATGTATTCTCCTGTTTCTTTTTCTTTTACGTACACGCCTAGTCTATCTGCATCTGGATCGGTGGCAAGTACCAATTCTGCATTTCTTTCTTTTGCCCATTTTAGTGCTAGGACAAACGCTTTTTTATTTTCGGGATTAGGATAATCCACAGTTGGAAAATCCCCATCTGGCTTTTCTTGTTCTGGTACAACAAATACATTTGTAAACCCTATTTCTTTTAAGATTTTCTGTACTGGCTCATTTCCTGCCCCATGAAGTGGTGTATAGACAATACTGATATCTTTTTGCTTTGCAATCATTTCTGGATGAATGGATTGTTTTTTTAGTTCTTCTATATAAGCATCATCCATTTCTTGACCTACTTCTTGGTATAAGCCTTTTTGAATAGCTTCTTCTTTTTCCATAGTCTGTATGCAAGTATAATCGGAAATACGATTTACTTCTTCCATGATAAACTGGTCTTTGGGGGATGTAATTTGTGCTCCATCTTCCCAATAAACCTTATATCCGTTATATTCTGGCGGATTATGACTTGCTGTAATCATCACTCCTGCTACGCATCCGCAATTTTCTAACGGCAAAGGATAGTTCTGGTACTGGTCTTAAACTTTGAAATACGTAGGCTTTTATTCCGTTGGCGTTCATACATAAGGCTGTTTGCTCTGCGAATTCTTTAGACATATGTCTAGAATCATAACTAATGACTACTCCATCCTCTTCTCTTTTTTCCTTTTTAATAAAGTTAGCTACTCCTTGTGAAGCTTTCCCTACGGTATAGCGGTTCATACGGTTCGTTCCAGCTCCTAATATACCTCTTAATCCTGCTGTTCCGAAACTTAAATCTTTATAAAATCTATCTTTAATTTCTTCTTCATTTTCTTCTATAGATTCTAGTTCTTTTTTAGTTTCTTCATCAAAAAACGGATTTTGTTTCCATTCTTCATATTTTTTTCTATACTCTTCCATCGCAACCTTCCTTTCCCCTAGCTTTTTTCTCTATTCCATTCCATGAAATGCCTTATATAATTTTCTTGCTGTCTCTGGACTGTCTACGCCTGTGGCATTTTTCACAGGTGCAAATTCTTCTTCTCTTTTTACTCTCATAATTGCCATATCCTCTAAGCTTTCAAAAGCATCAAATAGGAATGCCTCATATTTGTAAGCATTTGGCTCCGTTGGTTTTACAATGTTTCCTTGGCTGTCCATATATTCTATTTTTTTATGGGCACTGTGGTAAGGAAGTTTATCTTTACTGATTTCTTCTATAGCATCTATATGAAAAATATTACATAGAATGTGGGATTCTCCATATTTTAATTCTCCATTTTCTTCTCTTTCTTCTGACATTTCCTTAGAAATTTCTGTATATTCTACTACACTAGGTCTTCCATTTCTTCTGCAAAATACACCTACTCTTTCTTCCGGGCATGCCTTTACCACACTCTTTCCTCCCGCTAATACTTTCTTTTCCATACATAATCCTACTAAGATTGGATCTACCATTTTTGCTAAAACGTTATCTACTCCTCCTATAAAGGCCCACTGGATTCCTCTTGCTTTCATATCATAGATAACTCCATTTTTTCTCATGGATACAAAAATGCCTCCATGACCATCGGCTGCTTGGTTCACAAGACCTTCTGTATTTAATAGAATCTTTCCTTTTTCATTTACTACTGGTAGCTCTCCTTGCATGAAAAAAAATACATCTTGCTTTGGATAACCAAAATACGAATGTTTTTCGAAAAAGTCCACTGTTTCCGTATGGTTTTGTCTACTTGTCATGATATACCAAGGAACATAAACACCATATTGCCTCTGTGCTTCTTTTAATGTGTCACATAAAATTTCAAAAATACTTTTATGGCTTTCTAGCCCTAAGTCATAAGTTCCTTTTGGTCCATTATGTCCTAATCTAGTACCTTGTCCCCCTGCCATGGTTACTACTGCATATTTTCCTTCTTTGATTAATTTTTCTCCTGTTTCTAGTAATTTTTGCTTTTCTTCTTGCTCTATTTTATCTTTTTCAATATAAGAAATGGGTTCTATGCTTGCACTCGAAATCACTTCTTTTTGTATGGACTTTCCATACAATTTCTCTATTTGTGGGAAATCTATCGTTAATATTTCATCTAATAATTTTTCTTGTTTATTTTTATCCATTTTGGTATAACATGCTAAAAGTTGTTCTTGTCCGTGTTTTTTTAGCATTTCTCTTACTGCTTGTTCTTTTTCATTCATATTTACAATCCATCCTTTCTCGCCCAAAAGGCTTAGTTCTCCCAGTTTTTTCATTTCTTTTGCAATGTTATTATATCTTGTTCGATTATCATATCGCATTATTTATATTTCGTCAAATATTATTTTTTTATACGAAAAAAATGCCCTTTGAAAGGCATTTTTCTATTCTTCTATGCTTTCTATTTCGGCATGAATAATATGAATGACATCTTCTAATATATCTTTCGGTAGTTCTTCTACTATTTGATAGGTTCTACTATTTAAATCCAATGCTTTTATATGCTCACATAAGATAACTCCTGTTGTTTTCGTTCTCTCATCCAATGGAATATGCAAAGGAAAATGATTATTTGTGTTTGTAATAGGACACACAATCGCTAATTTTGTTTTTTGATTAAAAATAGCATTACTCACTACAACAGCAGGTCTAAAACCTGCTTGTTCATGCCCTGCTTGTGGATTGAAGTTTAGTTTTATAATACTTCCTTGTTTTACCATATTTCTTCTCCTTCTGGATCGCCCCAATCCATTTTTATTGGTTCATATTCCCCTTCATAATTTTCAAATAATTCTTTTATATTTTTTTGCTTTTTATCTGCTGCTTTTTCTATAATTAATTTGTCATCTTGCACTAAGATAACTATTTTTTCATTTTCGCTCCAGTTAATAGTGTCTAACAACACTTTTGGTATTCTAACACCTTGACTATTTCCCCATTTTTGAATCGTTGTTGTCATATCCATCTCTCCTTTCGTATATACTTAGTATATACTTTTTTTCAGGATTTGTCAATCTCTTCTCTCATCCTATTTTTTCTTGTTTTACTTCTTCTGTTCTTCTTTCAAATCCTTCAAAAACTTCTTCTATTTCTTTTTCTCCTGATGTATTTAGTATTTTATCATGCTCTTCTAAAATTTCTTGAATGCTATCATTAAATTCTATTACATCATAACAATCTACTATTTTAATTTCTCCTGTCATTTCTTTTTTCTTATTTAAATACGTTTGTATATGTATATTTACTTTATCAATAAAATTCTTTTCTCCGTTTACAATGATTAAAATATCTCCTTTTCCAACACTCTCTATTTTTTTACTAACTGCTGTATACTTTTTTCCATTACAACTTGTCCAATCTAGGTGCAATATTTTTTCTTTATTCTTTAAATTCAATTTATTGACTAATGTTTTTATATTTTGTTCTATCCCTTTTTCTAAAATTGTGACTATTTTTGTTTGTTCATTCATCTTCTTATTAATGTAAGGAAGTAACATGGTAACCATATGCCAATCACTTACATAAAAACTACAAAACTTTGTGATTTTTGTTTGTTGAACACTCATTTTTTAGCCCCCTAATCTTTCTTTTTTCTATGGAAAATTTTACCATTTATTTTTATATATGTCAATCATATTACAAATAAAATTTTCCCTATTTTTCGACATTTTCAAGATTTCATACCTTCTTTTTCATAAAATTTTTTTCCAATTTAGTATATTTTTTTTCGTTTTGGCAATACTTAAATTAAACAGAAAATAAAACAATTTTTAGAGGAGGTTTCTATCTATGAAAACTTTACTATCTATTATATGCTCGAAGAAATTAAAAAATGCCTTAATTTTGATAATTTTATTATTTTTTTATGTTGGTATTTCTGCTATTTCCTATGCCACTACAGTTTCTTCTGATATTTCCGATAGTGTTTTTCGTTTACATGTTCTTGCCAATAATGATTCTGAAGAAGATCAAAACTTAAAATACAAAGTAAGGGATGCTTTAATTGCTTATTTAGAAGATATAGCAAAAGATACCTCTTCTAAAGAAGAAGTGATGCAATTAGTTACAAATCATTTGCAAGATTTTGAAACAATTGCCAAACAAACAATTACAGAAAACGGTTATACTTACGATGTAACTGTGGAAGTTGGTAATTTTGACTTTCCTACTAAAAATTATGGGGATATTTCCCTTCCTGCCGGTTATTATGATGCTTTAAGAGTAAAGATTGGTGAAGCAAAAGGACAAAATTGGTGGTGCGTCATGTTTCCTCCCCTATGTTTCGTGAATGTTACCTCTGGCATTGTTCCTGAAGAATCTAAAGAAACCATGAAAGAAAATTTGAATGAAGAAGAATATGCATTAATTAGCAATCAAGACTCTTCTACGATTCAATTTAAATTTAAACTCATTGAATGGCTACAAAATACAAATTTATTAACTGCAAAAAAATAGTTGTAAAATCCTTAATTTTATGATATAAAGATTATGTTAAAAGATAGAATATGAAAATATTCTATTTTTTTGTATGGAATTTTTGTAAATTTATGGGGGTAATTATTTTGGATAAATTAGTCATAAAAGGTGGCACTCGCCTAAAGGGAGAAGTTTCTATTAGTGGAGCAAAAAACGCTGTTCTTGCTCTACTTCCAGCTACACTTTTAAACGAAGGAGTTTGCACAATTAACAATATACCTAATATCAGTGATGTTAAAATTTTGTGTAATATTTTACAAGAACTTGGTGCTGTAATTACATGGATAACACCTAATGAACTTTCTATTGATACGAGACATTTAATTTCTCATGAAGCTCCTTTAGAAATGACGAGTAAATTTAGGGCTTCTTACTATTTATTAGGCTCACTTTTAGGAAGATGCCATGCAGCTACTATTGGATTACCTGGTGGATGCAATTTAGGTCCTAGACCAATTGATCAACACATTAAAGGCTTTGAAGCTCTTGGTGCGAAAGTAGACGTTGCGCAAGGTAAAATTGTGGCAAAGGCAAAAAAACTAATTGGTAATTCTATCTATTTAGATATTGTTTCCGTTGGTGCTACGATTAATATTATGCTTGCTAGTGTTTTAGCAGAAGGAACTACTGTGATAGATAATGCCGCTAAAGAACCTCATGTAGTAGATGTTGCTAACTTCTTAAATACCATGGGGGCAGATATTAGAGGCGCTGGTACAGACATTATTAAAATAAATGGTGTTAAGAAATTGCAAAGTAACGTTACTTATTCCGCCGTACCAGACCAAATTGAAGCAGGCACTTTTATGCTTGCCGCTGTTGCCACAAAAGGAGATCTTGTTATTAAAAATTGTATTCCAGAGCATTTAGACTGCTTAACAGCAAAAATTATAGAAATGGGTGGTAATGTAGAAATAGAAGACGATTCTATTCATGTATGGATGAAAGACAGACCTAATAAAGCAATTATAAAAACACAACCTTACCCTGGATTTCCTACGGATTTGCAGCCTCAAATTGGCGTATGCTTAGCTATTAGTAATGGTACTAGCATTATTAATGAAGGCATTTGGGAATCTAGGTTTCAATATACAGCAGAACTTAATAAAATGGGTGCTAAAATTATTGACCAAGGGAAATCTGCTATTTTTGAAGGAGTAAAAGAACTATATGGTTCTTCTGTAGAAGCTACGGATTTACGCGCTGGTGCAGCCCTAATTATTGCAGGAATTGTTGCTAATGGTGAAACAAAACTTTCTAATTTAAATCATATTGATAGAGGTTATGAAAATATTGAAGAAAAGTTCAGGAAAATAGGCGCAAATATTATCCGCATCTCTGAAGAAGATTAATGTATAAGCAAAGGATGAAAAACATGTTACAATTTTGTACTTTATATAGCGGTAGTACAGGAAATTGTTCTCTTGTACAAACGCAGGATCAAAAAATTTTAATTGATGCAGGAGAAAGTGCTAAAAAGATAACGGAAGCACTTACTTCTTTAAATATTGCTCCAGAAGAAATTTCTGGAATCTTAGTTACACATGAGCATTCTGACCACGTAAAAGGACTTGGTACTTTTTCTAAAAAATATCATATTCCTGTTTTTGCTAACAAAGAAACTTGGAATGCTATGCCAACGCAACTAGAAAAGGTAGAAAAAGAAAATCAAAAAGAGTTTTCTTTTGAGTATTTCTCTATTGGAGATATTACTATTCTTCCCTTTTCTATTCCACATGATGCTGCTAATCCATGTGGCTTTAATTTATATTATCAAGATAAAAAAATGAGTATTGCCACAGATATTGGACATATGAATGATAGCATTATTCACCATTTATCAGACAGTTCTTTTGTATTATTAGAGGCTAACTATGAACCTGAAATTTTAAAATGTTCTTCTTATCCTTACTTATTAAAACAAAGAATTGCAGGTCCTAATGGGCATCTTTCTAATGAAGCAGCAGGAAAAACGATTTCTTACTTATTAAACCACGGTTTACAAAATGTAATGCTTGGACATTTGAGCAAAGAAAATAACTTTCCGGAACTTGCTTATAAATCTGTGGTAGAACAAATTTTAGAAAATCATCAGGAAGAAAAGGCTTATCAATTATCTGTTGCTAGCCGTAGTGCACCTAGCCCTGTAGTATCTGTTGGATAAACTCTTTCATTTACTGCTTATCGAAACAAGGAGAAAGGAATTATTTTAGCTATGGTACATATTTCTATTATTTGTATTGGCAAATTAAAAGAAACTTATTTAAAAGAAGCTATTGCAGAATATACCAAAAGATTATCAAAATATTGCAAACTATCTATTGTGGAATTGCCAGATGAGAAAATTCCAGAAAAAAGTAGTCAGCGTATTTTAGCAGATATTCAAGAAAAAGAAAGTGCTTCTATTTTAGCACATATTCCCAAAGATAGCTATGTAATAGCATTGGATTTAGCTGGCAAACAATACTCTTCTGAAGAATTTGCCATACAATTAGATAATATTTCTATGCAAAATAGCTCTATCTGTTTTCTCATTGGTGGATCTCTCGGTATGACAAGAGAATTAGTACAAAAAGCAAATAGTTCTATTTGTTTTTCTAAGATGACGTTTCCTCACCAATTAATACGTGTGTTTTTGTTAGAGCAAATTTTTAGAGCGTTTAAAATATTACACGGTGAAACTTATCATCGTTAGTATTTATATAAAATTTTGTAGAGGGCAAGAAAAAAGGGGCTTATTTTTCATTTTTTTAAAGAAAACTTTCTAATAGAATAGGGGGACTATCATAAAAGGAGGTTCTACTTTTTTAACCCTCTACAAAAATAATAACAATTTATTCGGATATTTTTTTAAGAATTCTTTTTGCTAATATTTTTTCTATCGTATATTTGACACAAAAATATAAGAAAAAAAACAATAAGATTGAAAATATCATTTTCGGTTTATCCTCCAAACGTTGTGTACATAATACAACGTTTTTTTTATTTTGTCAAGAAAAACTTTACGACAAAAAGCCCCAAATAGTTACAGAAATCAACATTCCAGCCAAGTCTCCTAAAAGAGAAGCCACCAACACAAACTTAATTTTTTTAACACCTACACAGCTAGTATAAATGGCAATTGTATAAAATGTAGTTTCCGTAGACCCCATAAGAGTGGAAGCAATTAGCCCAATATGAGAATCTACACCAAATTTTGTCATAATATCTGTTGCAATTGCTGTAGACGCACTTCCTGAAATAGGTCTTATCATTGCAAGTGGCATAATTTCCCCCGGTATATGAAAAATGTTAGTAATGGGTTTTATGAATTCTATAATAAAATCTAACACGCCTGAACTACGTAACGCCCCTACCGCTACAAAAATACCAATTAAAGTAGGAATTAAACGAAATACAATTTCTATTCCTTCTTTTGCTCCCTCTAAAAAAGTATCATATACTTTATTTTTCTCTATGAGTCCATAAATAATTATTAACAAAATAACCGTAGGAACTGCAGCTGAGGAAATATATTGAATGATAGACATTATCTCTTCTTCCTTTCTTCTCTCCTAATAAAGCATTTAGCCGCTAATATAGCCACTCCAGCAGCTCCAATAGTAGCTATCCATATAGGGAAAATTACTTGGGAGGGATTACTCGAACCTAAGGACGCTCTTATGGCAATTACTGTTGTAGGAATAATTTGTATAGAGGCTGTATTGATGACAATAAACATTGCCATAGAATGAGATACTGTATCTTTTTTAGGATTATCTCTTTGCATAGTCTTCATGGCCTTTAAGCCTAGCGGAGTTGCGGCATTGCCAAGACCTAAAATATTGGCAATCATATTAAGTGTAATTTCTTCTTTTGCTTTTTCATTATGCTTTAATTCTGGAAATAAAAATTGAATAGCTGGACGTAAAAGATGCGTAAGTTTTTCCATTAAGCTAGTTTTTCGAACAATTTCCATCATACCATTCCAAAGACAAATAGTTCCTAGAAAAGTAATAGAAAGTTGTACTGCACTTGCCGTGGATTCAAAAATAGAGTTACTCATTTGTTCTACTCTACCAGTAAATATTCCATACACAAAAGATACTATAATAAAGATTGGCCATAGTTTATTTAACATGCATTTGCTCCTTACCTCTTTTTAACATCTTATTCTTTCCTTTTTGTTTTATGCTTATTTTGTCTTCCATTTAATTCCAAATCTCAAAAAAATGTCTAAAAATAATTCCTCTTTTTCTCGTTTTTATATTGCCTTTTTACAATATTTGTGATATTATAATAGTAGATTTTTTGTCGAAAAAAGTCGCATAAAGGAGGATAAATATATGAAATCAACTGGTATCATTAGAAAAGTAGATGAATTAGGTAGAGTTGTTATTCCTATAGAAATAAGAAATCAATTTCAAATTGCTGAAAAAGACCCTATTGAAATTTACGTAGATGGTTCTTCTATTATTTTAAAGAAATACGAAAAATCATGCCTATTTTGTGGTAATACAAAAAAACTTTCTAACTATAAAGGGAAACTAATTTGCAATAAATGCCTAAAACAAATTAGCGAATTAAATAGTAAAGATGCAGAATAGAAAAAAGTGGATTTATTCCACTTTTTTTAATATATATTGATAAATTTCGTTTTTAGGAACGCCTCGCTCTTTTGCAATTTTCTTTATAATTTCATTTTTCGTAAAACCTTGTGCTTTATAATAAGCATATCTTTCTTCTATGGTTTCTTCCTTTTGGCTTTCCTCTTCTTTTTCTGCACTTTTTTCAATTAAAATAATGTGTTCTCCTTTTGGTTCTGTATAGGTTTCTAATATTTCTGAAACAGTACCTCTTATAAATTCTTCATGTATTTTGGTTAATTCTCTTGCAATGACAATATATCTATCTCCTACTATTTCTTGTATATCTTTTAATGTTGTTAGTAATTTATGAGGAGCCTCATATAAAATAACCGTTTTATTTTCTTTTTTTATTTGTTCCAATTTTTCTTTTTTTAATTTTTTATGAATCGATAAAAACCCGTAAAAAGCAAATTCTTTTGTGTCTAATCCAGAAGCAATTAAAGCATTAATTAACGCACATGCTCCCGGAATAGGAATAACTTCTATCCCTTCTTTTAATGCTTCTTTTACCACTTGCTCTCCTGGGTCGGATATAACTGGTGTTCCTGCATCAGAAACTAATGCAATATTTTTTCCCGTTTTTAATTTTTGCAACAATTCTTCTGTTTTTATTTCTTCGTTATGCCTATGATAACTAATTAATGGCTTTGCTATTTCTAAATGATTTAATAATTTTAAAGTATGTCTGGTATCCTCCGCCGCAATATAATCTACTTCTTTTAAAATACGTATTGCTCTTAAAGTAATATCTTCTAAATTTCCAATAGGCGTTGCTACTAGATATAATTTTCCGTTTTCCATTTTGAACTTCCTCTTTCTTATTTGATTTTTTCACTAGATATTATTTTAATTTAATTTATTTCATTTTAATTTATTTTTATATTTATTTATTTTTATGATAAATTTCTAATATTTCTTTTGTATATTTTCCTTGTTCCGTGTATACATATAAAGGTTTTTCTATGCTTAAAAAAGGTTTGGCATTTTTTACTGCTTTTATTAAAATTAATTTTGGCTCTTCTCCCACATGGGAATGCACAAATCTTAATTTTTTTGGCTCCATTTTATTTTTTCGTAATTCATATAAAATATCTACTAAGCGTTCTGGTCGATGCACCATATAAAATTCCCCTTTATCTTTTAATAATTGAAAACTAATTTGAATAAAATCTTCTAAATTAGCATATATTTCATGCCTAGCTATTCTTTTAGAAATATTTTCATTTTTTAACCCAGTTTCACCTTTTTTATATGGTGGATTCGTTACAATAACATCTACACTTGCTTTTTCTATGGTAATTTCTTTTATATTTTGTGGTATAATTTCTATTTTATTTTCTAAATGATTTAAAAGCACACTTCTTTGTGCCATTTCTGCCATATCTTTTTGTATTTCTATACCATATATTTTTTTTGCCTGTGTTTTAGCAGATAATAAAATGGGTAATATTCCCGTTCCTGTACCTAAATCTACTACAATGGATTCTTTTTTTATATTTTTTGCAAAATCAGAAAGTAATACACTATCTATTCCAAAACAAAATCCATCCTGCCTTTGAATAATTTTTAATCCTTTATATTCTAAATCGTCTATTCTTTCATTTTCTTTTATTTCCATTTTATAACCTTTTCTTTCTTTTTTTCATATTATATATTAAAATTATATTTTTGGGAATATATTATTCTATAAAATTAGTATATTTATTTTATTTAATTTTATTTAATTTTATTATTTTAATTGTTTTAATTATTTTTTATTAATTATTTTTTATAATGGATGGTGAAAAAATGAATATTCGTGGTTGTAAAAAAAATAAATATAATTATGCCTCACATAATCATATTTATCCTAAAAAAAATAATAATTGTAATTCTTATTTTCATTCTTTATTAGAAGTAGAACATTTTTTATGCAATTTACAAAAAGCAATAAAATGTATGCATTTATATAAATTTTTTAAATAATTTTTAATTTATTCTATTATTTAATTTATTTTTTGTTAAGGGTTATTTATTATTTATTATTTATTATTTATTATTTATTATTTATTATTTATTATTTATTATTTATTATTTATTATTTATTATTTATTTTTTTTATTTCTTTTTATTTTTTTAACTATTTTTTAATTATCTTTTTATTATTTAAATTTTTATAATCATATATATATATAAATTAAAAAATATAATTTTATTTTTATACATTTTAATTTTTTTATTTTTTAATTATTTTCTCTCGTAAAATTATTTTTAAAATTTATTTTTCCATCTTGAAAAGATTTATTTTCTTCTCCTTCAATTTTTATTTTTACACCATTTATTTCTGTTAATTCTGTTACCGTATTTACAATAGAATTCATCGTTAATTTTTCTTCCTCTTCTCCTCCTGGATGATTTTCTATAAATTCTTTTGAAAAATCAATAACTAAAATTTCTCCTTGTTTTTCTATTCCTAAAATACTAGTTCCATCTGGAATTGTTTTTTCTAAATTTTCATTTTTTGGTCCTTCTATTAGCATATTAATAAGAGTTTCATATGGATTGGTAATTAATTCTTTTACGTCAATTAATCTTGCCTCTGGAATTAATTCTTTTTCCTTTTTAAAGTATAGAGATACCATTGTTTGTCTTACTTGTTCTTGTGAAATTTCTTCTTCCGGCGTATATTCTGTTATCACTTCTTCTGTTTCATGAAAAAAGTAAAAATAAACGAAAAATAAAATAATAGCAATAACAATAATTCCTACTAAAACGAACGCTATTTTTTTCAAATTGTTCATAATTCTCATCCTTTCCTAAGGTGTTTTTTCTTTTTCTCACCTATTATTTCATTTTTATGAAAAGCCAGTCCTTTTTAGAACTTTCTTTTGCAATTTCTTTGATGTTAAAAAACAGTCCTCCTAACTTACATTATTTTCCACACATTAGTTCTAAAAAAAGGTTTGACAAAATGCGTATTTCCGTATACAATTAGAGGTGATTTAATGGAAGAAAAACGCAAAGAAGGGAGTTTATATATATGAGCAAATTATTACACGTAGGTTTAGATGTAGGTTCTACCACTGTAAAGATTGTCGTGATGGACGAAAATTTAAACGTAATATATACCAATTATCAAAGGCATTTTTCGGATACAAAGAATACAGTTTGTAATGTTCTAGAAGACTTACTTACTAGATATCCGGATGCTGAATTTACACTTGCACTAACGGGTTCTGGTGCTATGTCTGCTGCTAAATTTTTGGATGTTGATTTCATTCAAGAAGTTGTAGCTTGTAAAAGAGCAGTAGAAAAATACATTCCGCAGACAGATGTTGTTATTGAACTTGGTGGAGAAGATGCAAAAATTATTTATTTTGGAAAATCTATTGAGCAACGTATGAATGGTACTTGCGCAGGAGGAACAGGAGCTTTTATTGATCAAATGGCTTCTTTATTAAATACAGATACACCAGGGCTAAATGAACTAGCAAAATCTCACAAAATGATTTATCCGATAGCTTCGCGCTGTGGTGTATTTGCGAAAACTGATGTACAACCACTTTTAAATGAAGGTGCTGCTAAAGAAGATATTGCTGCTTCTATTTTCCAAGCTGTAGTAAATCAAACTATTAGTGGTCTTGCTTGCGGAAGGCCAATTAGAGGAACCGTTGCCTTTTTAGGTGGTCCTTTAAATTACTTATCAGAATTGAGACAACGTTTCATAGAAACTTTGCACTTAGATGCAGAGCATACTGTTGTACCAGAAGAAGCACATTTGCTTGTAGCCAAAGGTGCAGCAATCGATTCCATTGAAACACATCCTATCTCTGTGCAAAAATTGAAGAGTAAAATAGAAGTGCTAAAGCAATCTCATGATGATACTACGAATCCTTTAGCTCCTCTATTCTCTATTGATGCAGAATATGAAGAATTTAAGCAAAGACATGAAAAGGATAAAGTAAAAAAAGCTGACTTAAATACTTACAAAAGAGATGCTTTCTTAGGGATTGACGCAGGTTCCACTACTACAAAGTTAGTATTAATTGATAGAGATGGTGCTTTACTTTATTCTCTTTATGGAAGTAACGAAGGAAATCCTTTGCAAAGTGTTATCAAAATGCTAAAAAAATTATATGCTATTTTACCAAAAGATGTAACTTTACGTTATAGCGGAGTAACGGGTTATGGAGAAAAATTAATTCAAACTGCTTTAAATGTAGATTTAAACGAAATAGAAACAATAGCACATTACACCGCTGCAAAAGAGTTTATGCCTAATGTTACAAGCATTGTAGATATTGGTGGTCAAGATATGAAATACATAAAAATGAAAAATGGTGCTATTGATAACATTATGCTAAATGAAGCTTGCTCTTCTGGTTGTGGTTCTTTTATAGAAACTTTTGCGAAAAGTTTAAACCTTTCTATTGAAGAGTTTGTAAACAGTGCCTTAGAAGCAAGAAACCCTGTAGATTTAGGCTCTAGATGTACGGTTTTCATGAATTCTAAAATTAAGCAAGCACAAAAAGAAGGATATAGCGTAGGTGACATTTCCGCTGGACTTTCTTATTCTGTTATCAAAAACGCTATTCAAAAAGTAATGAAAGTAAGAGACGTAAAAACACTTGGTGCACATATTGTGGTACAAGGAGGAACTTTCTATAATGATGCTGTCCTTAGAGCTTTTGAGTTAATTGTAGGAAGAAATGTAGTAAGACCAGATATTGCAGGTTTAATGGGAGCTTACGGCGTAGCCTTACTTGCCAAAGAACAATACGAAGCAAATATGGATATGGAATATCATTCTACTATCTTAAAAGAAGATGCTTTAGACTCTTTAAAGATCGACATTTCTCATGTTCGTTGTAATGGTTGCGAAAATCATTGTTTACTTACAATTAATAAGTTCAATAATGGAAGTAGATACATTTCTGGTAATCGTTGTGAAAAAGGCGCTGGTAACTTATCTGAGAAAAAAGATTTACCAAATGTAATGAAATATAAATATGAAAGATTATTCTCTTACGAGCCTTTAGCAGAAAAAGATGCCAAACGTGGAACTATCGGTATCCCTAGAGTATTAAACATGTATGAGGATTATCCATTCTGGTTTACGTTCCTAACCAACTTAGGTTTTAGAGTTGTTCTTTCTGAAAAAAGTACTAGAAAAACCTATGAAAAAGGAATGGAATCTATGCCTTCCGAATCCGTATGCTATCCTGCTAAACTTTCGCATGGACATATTATCAGTTTAATAGAAAAAGGAATTACTACTATTTTCTATCCTTGTGTTCCTTACTCTCGTAAAGAATATGAAAAAGCAGATAATCATTATAACTGTCCTATCGTTATTTCTTATTCGGAAGTATTAAAAAATAACGTAGAAGAATTGAAAGATAAGAACATTACCTTTTTAAACCCATTCTTACCTTTCGACGCTAAATCTTTAGCAGAAACAATATTAGACCTACCAGAATTTGAAAAATATCATTTTACCAAACATGAATTGCTAGAAGCCGCTAAGAAAGCAGAGGCAGAATATCAAAACTATAAAAATGACATTCGTAAAAAAGGGGAAGAAACTCTTCAATTCATGAAAGAGCAACA
This sequence comes from uncultured Clostridia bacterium, assembly GCA_944386655.1. Classification (GTDB taxonomy): domain Bacteria; phylum Bacillota; class Clostridia; order TANB77; family CAG-508; genus UMGS1663. The sequence continues at coordinate 27,770 of CALXBX010000044.1, forward strand.
TTTACATGGTATTGTTTTAGCTGGTCGTCCTTACCATACAGACCCAGAAGTAAACCATGGAATAGACACTTTAATTACAAGTTTAGGGCTATGTGTTTTAACGGAAGACAGTGTTTCTCATTTGTCAGAAGCAAAACGTCCTTTAAGAGTAGTAGACCAATGGGTATACCATGCCAGACTTTATGCAGCCGCTGACTTTGTAGGGAAACAAGATAATTTAGAATTAGTACAATTAAACTCTTTCGGCTGTGGTGTAGATGCCGTAACAACAGACCAAGTAGAAGAAATTTTATCTAGTTACGGAAAGATGTATACTTTAATTAAAATTGATGAGATTAACAATCTTGGTGCTGTACGTATTCGTATTCGTTCTTTACTAGCTAGTATGAAAAAGCGTGAGAATTCTAAAACAGAAAATGCTAGCGGAAATTACGAATGTAACAAAAAAATCTTTACTAAGGATATGAAAAAAGATTACACCATCCTTATTCCGCAAATGGCTCCTATTCATTTTGAATTATTAGAAGCTGCCGTAAACTCTAGCGGATATCATGTAGAACTTTTAAGAGATTGTACAGAACATACCGTAGAAACAGGATTAAAATATGTTAATAATGATGCTTGTTATCCATCTATTTTAACAACAGGGCAAATGATAGAAGCATTACAATCTGGAAAATATGATTTAAACAGAACGGCTTTAATTATGTCTCAAACAGGTGGAGGTTGTAGAGCAACTAATTATATTGGATTTATTAGAAAAGCATTGAAAGATGCTGGTTTTGAAAATATTCCTGTTATTTCCTTTAATGTTGTTGGAATGGAAAAAATGCCAGGATTTAAAATAACCGTTCCTCTAATGGAAAGATTATTAAAAATGGTAGTTTATGCCGATACTTTGCAGAAATTACTTACCAAAAATAGAGCCTATGAAATTCATAAAGGCGAAACACAAGCTTTATTTGATACATGGATGGAAAAATGTAAAAAATTATTAGAAAAATCTACCATGAAAGAATTTAAACAAAGTATTTACGATATGGTAGAAGATTTTGAAAAAATAGAATTAGATACTTCTATTGTAAAACCTAAAGTTGGTATTGTAGGAGAAGTTTTAATTAAATATCATCCTTTTGGCAATAACTTTGTTGCCAATAAATTAGAAGAAGAAGGTGCTGAAGTTATTTTACCTGATTTTATGGGATTTATTAAATTTATTGCTACTCATAAAATTACCTTCAATCAATTAATTAAAACAGATAAAGTAAAAGCAAAAATATTTAAAACAGCTATTAAATTAATTGATATTTTAGAAAAGGATGAAAGAATTGCTCTTGCAAATTCTAAAAAAGGATATTTACCACCTTGTAATATTTGGGAACTAGAAACTAAAGTAAAAGACATTTTATCTATCGGAAACCAAACGGGTGAAGGTTGGTTCTTAACAGCAGAAATGGTAGAATACATAGAACACGGCATTCCTAATATTGTTTGTGTACAACCATTTGCTTGTCTACCAAACCATGTTGTAGGAAAAGGTGTTATTAAGACTATCCGTAATAAATATCCAGAGGCAAATATCTCTCCTATTGACTATGATCCAGGTGCTAGTGAAGCAAATCAAACCAATAGAATAAAATTATTAATGACAGTAGCCAAAGATAATTTAAAAAGACAACAAAAAGAAAAGCAAGCTATCGAAAAAGAAAATACAGAAAAAGAAAAGGTTGCAAAATAGACATAAAAAGAATGAACATTAATAAATTTTACACCCGTGGATTTGATTAATTTTCACAAATAAAAAACAAGGTGTTTTATACACTTTGTTTTTTTATATATTAGGAAAGTAAAGCGATTTGTTTTAAATTTAAATAAAAAATGAAATTTTATGAAAAGTACTTGCGAAAATTTGTTCTATATGATATAAATAATAAAACGATGGGAGGTGAGAAATCGAGATTAACATTTGTATGTGACTTTAAATTAAATGAAATACAAGAAAAAATAATAAAAGAAATAAAATGGCATTGTAGTAAAGTATATAATACATTTAATTATGCAATAAGAGAAGGAAAAGTAGATGTAAGTAAAATAAAAAGAGTAAATGAAGACGGAGGAAAGATATATAAAAATTATAGGAATGAAAATTGGCATTCACAATATTTACATTCACACACATTACAACAAATCATATTAAATTGCATAAGAGACCATAAATCCTATTTAGCGTTAAAAGAAATGTATGAAAAAGGAAATAAAGATATAAAAGAAAAACCACAAATGCCAAGATATAAAAATAACGGAAAAATGCAAATAACATTTACCAAACAAGGAATAA
>CALXBX010000045.1 GCA_944386655.1 uncultured Clostridia bacterium
AATAAAAAGATAATATATGGAATAAAATTCTAAAAAAAGTAAAAACTACTTTACAAAGAAAGAAGGATATGATATATTATCAGACAGAGAGAAAAGTACACAAAACTTTTCTGGTGATGATTACCTAGAGGGAAATACCTGTTCCCATTCCGAACACAGAAGTCAAGCCTTTAGGTGCCGAAGATATTTGCGGGTTACCCTGCTGAGAAAATAGGTATCGCCAGTTTTTTTATGCCTATAATTTTATTAGATAAATATATATATAATGAAAAAAGATGAACAAAGAATGTCCATCTTTTTATTTTCCTCCTGAAATTTGAGCAAGAAAGCAAATTTTCTGGTAAGTGCTTACCAACTGGCAAGCAATAAGTACTACTATAAGGTATATTATACTATATAATTTACATAAAAGTAAAATCAATTGTTTGTGTTTTTTTTCTATTTGTGATAAAATAAAAAAGAGAGCAGATTTGGCATATGCTCATTTTGCTTCATAAATACGTATAATTCAAAGAAACTTGTGTATAGCAAAAATAGTGAAGGAGGAATGAAAAATGAATGTTGTACAAAAAGCAGATGAAAATAAAGGAATAACATCTAATTTAGTAGATTTGAAAAAAATTGAAAGCTATAAAAAAGATATAAAAAATATTTTCGTAGTGAAAGATGTAGATAAAATAGAGATGGCAAAAGGTGGGGTAAAACGTTTTATAGATATAGAATATTATAAGAGGAAGAAGTTAACGCCACAAGAGTATACTGTATTGCTACAATATTTAGATAGATTAGAGCAAGAATACACGAAAAGATTACAAAAAAGCACTATAACACAAGAAACAAACCATACTAAAGCAAAAGAAGAGACGAAAGAGTCAGTACAAACAGAACAAGAGGTTACAAACAATCATTTAGATACCTATAAAATAGCCATTAGAAATTGCTTTGTATGGAAAGATGCTAGCAAAGCAAGAATGGTAAGAGATGCAACAATACGACTTTTAGAAAGAGATTATGCTAGTCATAAAATAGAAAAACAAGAATATGATATATTACTAGAATATTTACAATCTCTAAATGAAAAATACGAGAAACTTATGCAAGAAAAAACGACAAACGGAGTAAATGATCAGAAAGAGGCGACGGGAAAGAAATTATCTTTAAAACAACAAGAAAAAATGTTTAGGGAAAAATTAAAATGTACAACAGAAGATAAAGAACTACAATTTATTCCTATGATGGGAAGAGAAGGATGGGGAAAAGATATATTTCGTAGTCAAAGAACCCCAGAGGAGAAATAATGTAAAAAAATAAGGAAGGAAGAATAAGAAAATGTCAAAAGTAGAATGGAAACCAGGAACATTTATTTATCCTATACCAGCAGTGATGGTAACATCAGGCGATATAGAGGGGGAATCTAATATTATGACAGTAGCATGGACTGGAATTTTAAATAGCAATCCAGCTATATGCTATATTTCAGTAAGACCAGAACGTTATTCGTATCATCTAATAAAAGAAAGCGGTGAATTTGCTATTAATTTAACCAATGAAAAATTAGTCTATGCTACCGATTGGTGTGGTGTAAGGTCAGGAAAAGATTATGATAAATTTAAAGAAATGCACTTGACTAAGGAAAGAGCAAATCATATAAAGTGTCCTTTAATTAAAGAGAGTCCAGTTTCTATAGAATGCAGAGTAAAAGAAATAAAATCTCTTGGCAGTCATGATCTATTCATAGCAGATGTTTTATCTATTGATGCTGGTGACCAATACATAGATGAAAAAGGAGCTTTTGATATTAGCAAGTGCGATTTAATTGCTTACGCAAACGGAGGCTATTATTCTTTAGATAAAAAATTAGGTAAATTTGGATTTTCTGTACAAAAGAAAAAATAATTTCTTAGAATTTTTTAAAGAAAGAATGATAAATGAAATAGAAGATTATGAAAACAAATGACCAGTAAAAAGGAAAAATAAGGCATAGGAAAGAAAAAGAAAGAGATATAATCCTTCTCGTAAGAATAAAATGAGGAGGATTAATTTATGCTAAAACAAAAGAATAAGAGAAAAGAAGGAGGAATTACACTAATAGCATTAGTCGTAACTATTATCGTATTAATTATATTAGCGGGAGTATCTATATCTATGATAGTAGGGGATAATGGAATTATCACACAAGCAGAAAATGCAAAGAAAGAAACACAAAAAGCAGAAGTGAAGGAAAAAGCACAAATAGATATCCTAGAAAAGCAATTAGAAAAGGAAGGAAATATTACAAAGGGAGATTTTGTGGAGATATTAAAAGAATATTTTGACAATGTACCAACAGAAGAAAATCTGCCAGAAGATTTATCAACAGTAACATTGCCTTCAAAAGAAGAATATGGTGGACATGAGATAAATATAGGAGAGATATGGAATGGAACTTTTGTAAAAACAGTGGAAGAATTAGAAGCAGGAGATTATATTAAGTATCATAGTGGAACAAATGGAGAAATTATTTGTAGAGTATTGTATCCAGGAAATTCAGAGTATGGAGTACAAATTATATCAGATAAAAATGTAAAAGCGGTAACATTAGGAGGAAGCACGTTTGAAGAGGGAAAAGTAAGTTACAATGGAGCCATCGAAAAGTTAAATGATGAAGCAGAAAAATATATTAATTCTGCATATGCTACAGATGCAAGATGTGTAGGAAGTGTACCAACAGTAGAAAATGGAGTATTCATAAATAAAGATTCAGAAACAGTAGGTCCAGTAACTATGCAATTTCCGTATAATGGAAGCACAAGTGTAGATTGTAAAAATACAGATACCAATTATACAACAGATGAAAGTCAATTAAAAAGCCTTAACCTTTGGATAACAGGAGAAAGTTATTGGCTAACATCTCGTGATGTGGCTTCAACTGATTCTAATTGTGCCTTCTGTATGCGTTTAGTAAACAATGATGGTACTATATACGATGATGGGTTATGCCTTGTAGAAAAGACTGGCAATGCAATAGGATATTTGAGTGAACGTGGACTTCGTCTATGTATTTTACTAAAATCTAATGTTAAAATTACTGGTGGAGATGGAAGTGAAGAGACCCCATATACAATAAATTAGCAAAGGATTATTTAGACATTCTCTTACCCAAAAAGACTTGCGTTAGTGTAAGACAAAGAAAAAAATCTTTTTTGAAAAACAGAAAATGAAAGGAATTTCACTAAAAATTCTAAAAAATAAAGCATATTTATTGACTTTTTAGGAAATACATGGTAGAATAATTAAGCATATGTGGAGTGCATATGCTTTTTAAAATAGAAACTAAAAAAAGAAAAGTAAGTAAAGACAGTGGAGGTGTTTGAAAATGGCTGCAAAAGGAGCAAGAGAACCAATTACATTAGAATGTACAGAGTGCAAAAGAAGAACATATATGACAGAAAAAAACAAAAAAAATAATACAGACAGATTGGAAATTGTAAAATATTGCAAATACTGCAAAAAACGTACAACACATAAAGAAACAAAATAGAATAGCCTTTATTATGACTGATTTCTGTAAAATTAAAAATAGTAGTCAGTAAACGTAGCCAAAATACCTAAAAAATAATTTAGGAAAATTGGCGTAGCTTAAGGGGGAAATAAAATGCCTAAAGACGCAAATAAAAACAAAAAAGAGAAAAAAGAAAAGAAGCATTTTTTCAAAGATTTTAAAGCAGAACTAAAAAAGGTAATTTGGCCAACACCAAAGCAATTAGTAAATAATACAGTTGCTGTAATTACTATTGTGCTAATTACAGCGGTTATTGTGTTTGTATTAGACGTGGTATTTGAATCTATGAATACTTATGGAATTAATAAATTAAAGGAATTAGTAAGTACAAATACAGAAGTTACTAATACAGTAGAAGATACAAATACTATAGAAGACACCAATACAGAAACTACAGAGAATACAGAAAGCGCAGACAACACAGAAAATGTAGAAAATGCTGAAAATCAAGAAAATACAGAAGGAGATACTTCTTCTGAAAATGTAAGTGAATAAAAGGAGGCTTTGCTAGAACATGTCTCAAACAGATAAAGATTTAGTACCTAGATGGTATGTTGTACATACTTATTCTGGATATGAAAATAAAGTAAAAACAGACTTGGAAAAAACCGTTAAAAACAGAGAATTGGAAGATTATTTCTTTGATATTGTTGTTCCCATGGAAGAACAAATAGAAATTAAAGATGGAAAAAGAAAAACCAATTTAAAAAAGGTATTTCCTGGTTATGTTTTAGTAAAAATGATTGTAACAGAAGAAACTTGGTATATTGTTAGAAATACAAGAGGCGTTACAGGATTTGTAGGGTCTGGAACAGATCCAATTCCACTTACAGAAGAGGAAATTAGACAAATGGGATTTGAAGTTCCATCTGTTAGCATTGATGTTTCAGTGGGAGAATCAGTTACTATTATAGATGGCTCTTTTAAAGATTTTGTGGGAACAGTACAAGAAATTAACAAAGATAAGCATAAAGTAAAAGTATTAGTTTCTATGTTTGGAAGAGAAACACCAGTAGAATTAGATTTTTCTCAAATTACGAAAGTTGGTTAAAATGGAAACTTTTAGTTATCCAAATTAATAAATACTATCTTGATTTAGTTTTAAGCTAAATCAATGTACAACAAAACTTAAAAGGAGGTGCTATCCAAAATGGCAGAGAAAGAAATTACAAACGTAATTAAACTACAAATAGAGGCAGGAAAAGCTACACCAGCTCCACCAGTAGGACCAGCATTAGGATCAAGTGGTGTAAATATTATGCAATTTGTAAAAGAATTTAACGATAGAACTGCAAATCAACCTGGTATGATTATTCCAGTAGTTATTACAGTATATAAAGATAAATCTTTCGAATTCATAACAAAAGTACCACCAGTAGCCGTTTTAATTAAAAAAGCAATTAAAATTCAAAAAGGTTCTGGAAAGCCTAACAGAGAAAAAGTAGGAACAATTACAAAAGCACAAGTAGAAGAAATTGCAAAACAAAAAATGCCAGACTTAAATGCAGCATCATTAGAAACAGCTATGAGCATGGTTGCAGGTACTGCAAGAAGTATGGGTGTAGTTGTAACAGACTAAGCGCAAAATAATAAAAATTGGGAGAAGAAAAACTTCGTTAAAACCAAAGGAGGAAAGAAATGAAACAAGGAAAAAGATATGGAGAAAGTGCAAAGCTTGTTGAAAAAAACAAACTTTATCCAATAAAAGAAGCACTAGAAATTATCGAAAAAATGCCAAAAGCAAAATTCGATGAAACAGTAGAACTACATGTAAAATTAGGTGTAGATTCTAAACATGCAGACCAACAAGTAAGAGGTACAACAGTACTTCCACATGGAACTGGTAAAACATTAAAAGTATTAGTGTTTGCAAAAGGTCCAAAAGCAGAAGAAGCTACAAAAGCTGGAGCAGACTATGTTGGAGCAGAAGAATTAATACCAAAAATTGAAAAAGAGAATTGGTTTGACTATGATGTAATCGTAGCAACACCAGACATGATGGGCGTTGTAGGAAGACTTGGTAAAGTATTAGGACCAAAAGGTTTAATGCCAAATCCAAAGTCTGGAACAGTAACCATGGATGTTACAAAAGCAATTCAAGATATCAAATCTGGTAAAGTAGAATACAGATTGGATAAAACCAACATCATTCATTTAGGTTTTGGAAAAGTTTCATTTGGGGCAGATAAATTAGCAGAAAACTATGATGCTATTATGAATGCTATTATTAAAGCAAAACCAGCTGCAGCAAAAGGACAATATATTAAGTCTGTAGCAGTATCTACCACAATGGGACCAGGATTGTACATTGATCAAAAATAAGATAGTAGCCAAAGAAAGTAGGCAAAAAAGTAAGCCCTACCGAGGCATAGAAAAGAGAAAAGCAAACACTCTTTATATGCCTCGAGGCTATAAAGAGTGTTTTTTTTAGGGAGGTGAATAAAATAAAATGGCAAGTGAAGCTATATTAAAACAAAAAGAAGAAGAAGTAAAAGCTTTAGCAGAAAAATTTAAAAGCTCAAATCTTATCCTATTAACAGACTATAGAGGAATAACTGTAGAAGATGTAACGGACTTAAGAAATACTTTAAGAGATGCAAAAGCAGAATACAAAGTTATTAAAAATAACATTGTAAAAAGAGCATTAAATACAAATGGAGAAAGTGAATTAGATTCTGTATTAGAAGGTCCAACAGCCGTTATTATGACAGAAGGAGATTATTTAGAACCATTAAAAGCAGTTTATCAATATGCAAAAGATAATGAATTTTATAAAATAAAAGGTGGTATTATAGAAGGAAAAGTAATGTCTGTAGAAGAGATTATTACTTTAGCAAAACTACCATCAAGACAAGAACTACTTGGCATGCTTGCTGGTGCATTACTTGGAAATATTTCCAAAGTTGCTATTGCGCTTGATCAAGTAAGAAAACAAAAAGAAGAGGTAAACGCATAGTTTATCCAAAAAAGAAATAAAAAATTAGGAGGAATTAAAAATGATAGAAGAATTATTAGAAAAAATTGATAGCTTAACAGTTGCAGAACTTGCAGAATTAGTAAAGGCTATAGAGGAAAAATATGGAGTATCTGCAGTAGCAGCAGCTGCACCAGTAGCTGGAGCAGTTGGAGGAGCAGCTGCATCAGAAGAAAAAACATCTTTCAATGTTGTATTAAAAGAAGCTGGAGCAAATAAAATCCAAGTAATTAAAGTAGTAAGAGACGCAACAGGATTAGGATTAAAAGAAGCAAAAGAATTAGTAGACGGAGCTCCAAAAACAGTAAAAGAAAATGCAAGTAAAGAAGAAGCTGAAGAATTAAAAGCTAAATTTACAGAAGCAGGAGCAGTTGTTGAACTTGCTTAATCTATAAGATAAGAGAGAGAATATGTGCTAAAACGCTATATATTCTCTTTTTCTACGGCTAGATATATTAGTAATAATTACGATTTAATAAACATAAATGTTAGACTAATTGGTCAAAGAGGTTGCTTTTATCAAAAATAAATCATAAAATTGTAATGTTCGAATTGACTTTGCTAAACAGAAGTTATAAAATAAGAAAATACAAATATATATAGATAAAAGGAGAACTAGAACATGGTAATACTATTAGATGCGATGGGTGGAGATAATGCACCA
>CALXBX010000046.1 GCA_944386655.1 uncultured Clostridia bacterium
ATAAACAAAAAAATAAATCTTGAGCCTGCCTCCGCCGCGAGCGGAACTCAAGATTATACATATGGTGAAATATTCGCTAATAAAATAAAGCTATTTTTTAGTGAAATATTCAAAAATTATTGACAGACTATTGACAAATATTTTTTGTATACTTTGTCAACAGTCTGAAAAAATTCCTAAGTACTTAGGAATTTTTCACTTTTTTCTATTTCACCTATGCTTTTACATTCATAGCTGGTGGGATAAGTGGACAATAGTTTTCACCATCAAAAACTTCCACTTCTACTGTTCTTGTTAACACATCTGTATAACTATAGGTAACATTTCTTTCGTTTTCTTCATATTTTACTACGAAAATGTTAGGATAAGCTTTTTCAATAGTTGCTTCCTTTTCAAACGATTTGCTCCTTCCTAAAGATCCTTTGACAATAACTTTCTGTCCAATGATATCTCCAATATCACTTTTTAGATTTGTTATATCACTTTTACAAATCATTGATTAACCACCTACTTTTCTAAGATAGCTTTATCCTATCATAAAATGCAGAAAATGTCAAAAAGGTTTTCTTTCTGTCGTTTCCTGCAAAGCCCTATTTTTAGCCATTTTCTTAACTTTGTTACATTTTTATGACTAATTTGTAACAAAAATATTACAATATAATTCTTTTCTTTCCCATTGTTCCTATTCCGCTCACACCTTCTTTACCATCTCGTAATTCCTCTTCTATATCTCGAATGGTAAGATACTTGGTATTTTCTGTGGTAGCAATTCTTTCTGCTACAATAAGGGGGTCTATAAAGTCTATCATAATTCTAGCAGGAGAAGAGGCAAAATTAGCACCTGCTCCCATAATTCCTTCATAATAACTTTGGCATGCCCCTGCAAAAATGGCTAAACTTCCCTTTTTTTTCTCCCATTTTCTTGCTTCCATTACACTACTTATGAAATGCCTAGAATTACGATAATTATATACATCATTAAAAGCTGTTCCTTTTTTTATCATTCCATCATGTCCTGTAACTACTAGTATATCTGGCTGATATTTTTCTAAAAGTCCTACCACATAATTTGCTTGTCTATTCTCTGGAATATTCTTTACAATAGCATCTAATCCTAAACTTTTATAATAACGAATGGATTTTTCACTATATCTTTTGTCTCCATCTAAATGCAAAATTCTTCCCATTGTTATCGTTTTTACACTACGCTTTGTTTCTTCTCCCCACCACAACACCTTCTTTGGGTGGTACATACAATACTTAGGATTTTGCAAACAAGTTTGAATTCGATTGGTTATTTTTTGCTCTAATGCCTGCATACGGTCTTCTACTGTTCTTTTATCCATAATTTCCAAATCTTCTAAGGGACTATCTGCCACAATTCTGTGCGTTAAACCGCTTCAAAATAGCAAATTCTACTCCATTGCTGGTTTTTATGATTTTTGTTACTTCAAATACGACATCTTTTCCATAAGAAATACGACCTACAATATCTCCTTTTCTAATTTTTCTCACAATACCACCTCATACATTTTGCTTTACTATAAAATATGTTGCATCCTGTAGATTGGTGCTATTTTTTGTTGTCTTTTTTGTTTTTTAGCGTAGTTTTGTCATTATTTTTTAGGAGAAATTACTTTATTTTTCCTTGTTTTTCTCTTCTTTTTATGATATAGTAAGTTTGGCTTCCTAAAAGAAGTTTAAATATTTTTAATTATTAAGTAGACTATTTCCTTCTAGAATGAAAGACTTAAATTTTGTAAGGAGAATTTTGTCAAAAGATATTAAATCTAGAATTTTAAGAAGGAGGTAATCTGTTATGGAAGATAAAACTATTGTATGTAAAGATTGTGGTACGGAGTTTGTTTTTACTGTAGGGGAACAACAATTCTATGCTGAAAAAGGATTTACAAATGAGCCACAAAGGTGTCCTGCTTGTAGAAAAGCAAGAAAAGAACAAAGAAGAAATCAAGGCAGTTTTTAATGCTTTGCCAAAAAAAATCTACCGCTATAAGGTAGATTTTTGAGACTATCGTAAAAGTTGTGTAAATCGGATTTCCTTCCGATCGATAACTTGAAAAAATTTAATACTTTTATAACTAAATTTATTTTAATAATATTTTTCTAAAAATTCAACCTTTTAGAAAAAGTTGTGTAAATTTAATAGGACTTAAGAATATTTCTTCTTAAGCCTATTATTTTTAGGCTTTTAACTAGATTCTACCTTCATACATAATTCTAAATTGGGACAAACATAAGTCCCATTTATCAACCATTCTTGACCACTTTTTTTCTGCTTTTATTGTTGATAGATAAAGTACTTTTAATAATGACATATCTGTCGGAAATACATTTCTATTCCTATTTATTCTCTTATATGTACTATTTAAACTTTCTATGGCATTTGTTGTATACATGATTTTTCGTATCTCTGCAGAGAATTTGTAAAATACAGAAAGTACATCCCAATTATCTATCCAGCTTTGTATTGCTCCTGGATATTTGTTTTTCCACTTCTCTTCTAACTCTAATAAATTTGTATAGCCTATTTCTTCTGTACTTGCCTTGTATACTGTTTTTAAATCTTTAGCTAATTCTTTTCTGTCTGTGTATGGAACATACTTTAAAGAGTTTCTTATTTGATGTACAATACACCTTTGATATTCTGTTTGGGGATATATGGCTGATATTGCTTCTTTTAGTCCAGTTAATCCATCTGCACACAATATTAGTATATCTTGCACTCCTCGATTTTTTAACTCATTTAATACTGTCATCCAATATTTTGCACTTTCGTTTTCTCCTATTGTTATGGTTAATACTTTCTTCATTCCATCTTTATCTATTCCTAACACTACATAGGCTGCTTTCTTTACAATTTGTCCGTTATCACGTACATGAAAATGTGTTGCATCTATGAATATGATTGGATAAACACTTTCTAACTTTCTTTTCTGCCATTCTTGTATTTCTGGTACTACTTTATCAGTTATATCACTTATCATATCTGGTGAAAGATTACAACCAAATATATCTTTAATTTGTTCTTGTATGTCTTTATCAGATAATCCTAAAGCATACATGGATATTACTTTTTCATCAAATCCATTTACCGTCCTTGAGTATTTAGGCACTAAATCAGAATCAATTTCTCCTTTTCTATCTCTTGGTACTTTTACTGGAATATCTCCCATTTCTGTGGATACTGTCCTTTCTGGATAATATCCATTTCGATAATTTTCATTATCTGTTCTTTCATTTTTAGCATAACCAAGTTTTGCTTCCATTTCAGCATCTAACAACTGTTGAAAAGCAGGAGCAAAGAAATCTTTCCATGCTGCATACATATCATTCATTGATTTAATGTTCTTTGGATCATTTCTTCTAAAAAATTCCTCTACTAATTCATTTTTCTCTTTTTCTACTTTTTTACCCATAGAAAAATCCCTCCTTGATATTTTTATTTTATCACGGAAGGATTTATTTACACAACTTTTTCTATACTCTCGTGCCTTTTATTTTTTTATTCTTTATCATTAAAAAATAGAACTTTCCTATTATATAAAAATAGATACCCTTCCCTATTAGAAGAGTATCTTCTTTATCTTTTATTTCGTATGTTGCAATTTTATAAGAGTTTCCTTTTAAAATACCTTTTTATCTATTACAAATTCTTGTATTCCCATAGAGCCCGGTGCTATTTCATATTTTTCAAATACAATTACCACTTTTCCTTCTTCATTAATGTAAAAATCTTGATATTCATTTTCTATACCTGAAAAACCCCCTTCTTCTTTAGTAAAATATACATTATCTGGATTTTTACTTCTTTGTTCTATCTCTGTATAAATTGCTTCGTCCACTATTTTCTTATAATCTTTTCCAAATATATCTCTTAAATTCAATTCTTTTCCCGTTTCTATATCTATATTATAAAAATATCTTTCTGTATAAGCGCTTGCTAATGTTTCTGATTTCAATATTACAAATGATACCGCTTTATCACTAGAATAACCTACCTTATAGTCTATTTGTATATTGATTGGTTGATAATCTTCTTCTTTTCCTCCTGTTTCTATAACTGCCTTTTTATATTCAGCAGCTCTTTCTTCCGCTTCCTCTAAAATTTGATTCATTTTCAACATAATTTCATAATTAATTCGTTGTTCTAATTCTGTATTTCCTGTATTTTCTAAAGCTGGTATTTTAGCATTTACTAATTTCTCTTCATCTTCTTTTATATACTCTTTTATGGTAAATACTTTTGCTATATTTCCTATAATTGGTATTTCAGATACACTTGCAGCAAAACTTGGATTGATATTGACCATTAATATAAAAGCTAAAAATACACATCCTACTGTTGACACTAAATATTTTTTGTATGGAAACTTGTACTCTTTTTCCTTCTTTTCTCCTGCAAGTGATTTATTTATTACATAACTTAACTTTTCTGGTATCTTTATAGAACAATATACACCCTTTGCCTTTTTAAGTTCTTTCATCTTTCTCCCTCCTTTCTATTCTTTTTCAATTAATTTTTTTAATTCTTTTAATCCTTTGTATAACCTAGATTTCACTGTATTTTCATTTGTTTTAGTTATTTTAGCAATTTCATCTATTTTCATATCCTCAAAAAATCTTAGTATAATAACTGTTTTTAATTTTTCATTTAAACTTTGTACACATTTATAAACATCTATTCCTTCTACAGATATATTATCATTCCATTCTACTTTGCTTTCTATTTCTTGCAACTCACAGGTAATGATTCTTTTGTTCTTCTTAATATATTGTAAACACTCGTTAATTAAAATTCGATAAAACCATGTTTTTATATATTCTTTTTCTTTCAATTTATCGATATTTTTTAATGCTTTTGTAATTGCTTCCTGAATAAGGTCTAATGCTTCCTCTTCATTCCTAGAATAACTAAATGCCACTCTATATAATTTTTCTTGATTATTCTTCACAAAATCTATTAATATTTCTTTAGCATCTTGCACCGTTTTAACTCCCTTTAACTGTTTATATTTTTATTTATAATTTCTTTTGCTTTATCAGAATCATTAGAAATACATAAAACGATATAGTTTCCTTTACTCTCTAAAATATAATTTTCTAGCTTAAATACTTCTTTAGGAAGATAATCTTGAAAGTCTAACTTTCTTTCTTCTATTTGTGTTTCCATTATCTTTTTAGTTTCACTAATATCCTTTTTATCCAATAATTCCATTATTAAAATTTCTTCTGCTGTAGCACCTGTCCCCACATATGCATCTACTTTTTTTATTTTTTCAGCATTCAAATTATACTTTTTTATTATACTCTCTTTATCTACTTCATTCAATTGATCTTCAAATATTTGTGCATTTATTAATTCCTCTGCTAGTTTTGGCATATCCAAAGTAATTTCTGTGTTTGTGTCTGAAAAAACAAATTTTATGCATACACCAATTATTATAATGATTAATATGATTCCTATTATCACTATTTTCTTTTTCATATTTTGTCTCCTTTTTCATACTTTAATTATTTTTTAAACATTCTAACCATTTTAGACAATATTGTTTATTAAGATGAATTCCATCAGGACTTGCCTCCTCTGGTAAATTACCATCTGCATTTGTAAGAGCGGAAGTTAGGTCAATAAATTTAACATTTTTTCTACTAGTCATCTCTTTTATTAATGTGTTATATTCCGTTATTCTTGTATTATTATATATTTTGTCACTATCTGATTTTTTCTTTGTAACAGGAATAATAGATTGTACTATAATTTCACAATTTGGCTTTTCTTCTCGTATTTTATCTATTAATTCTTCGTATTTGTCAATAAATATACTACTATATACCCATCCTAATTCATTTACCCCTAACATGATATATATAGTATCAATATCTCTATTTTTTAAATCCTCTAATATGGTTATTTTTTCTCCTTTACTATTGGTTATAAATTTTTTCGTAATTGCTGTATCTACCATAAGACCTATATTAGTATAATCTCTAACTTCTTTCAATCCTGTATACATTAAAAAGGCTTGTGTTCTTGAATCTCCTATAAATGCTACATTGCTACTAAATTCTCTTTTTTTCTCGGGATCTGTACTTGCAATAGGTTCTTCTATTATTTCATTCTTTTCTATACTGTTTTCTACTATACTATTCTCTATATTATCTTCTATATTGTTTTGAATTTCCTTATTAGCTATTATTGGTGTTTCATTAGTTTCATTAGTTTTATTCTCTATCTCATTTTTATTTTCTTGTACTATTGTATTCTCTATATTATTTGTATTTTCTATCTCTTGTGTATTAAAAATGTTATTCATTAGCATAAGGAATAAAATTAAAGATATTACCAAAATAAATATTGTAAAAATTAATGTCTTCTCGCTCATTGTTTTCCTCCTAGCATTTTGTTTACACTTATTAGATGCTATATTTATAGAAAAAGTTTAAATTTTTTGAAAAATTTTTAATTTCTTATCTACATATTTATAGCTTAGATTTTTCTTCAGGAAGCACAAAAATAAGACAAATAAGAATTTACTTGCCTTATTTCTTGAATTCTACTTCTATCCTCTCATTCCCTATTTTTTATCTCTTTCCATATTACTTTTTCTACTTTATGCAAAGCTTCATATGTACTTATCATCTTCCCTGCATGACGGTTTCTTAGTTCTAATCTAACAGTTTTAACTTGTTCATTATATATTCTTTTATATATTTGTGCTACTTTATGTTTCGTATAGCCACTTCTCCATAACTGCAATATCTGTTCTTCTGACATCTGCTAACACCTCTAGTGTTAGTATTTGCAAGTTTATATAAATTATGTTAGATTTTTTATTTAGCTTATATTATTTTATAACTATCGCCACTTCTCACCGTTAATATATTTTGTTAGCGCCATTATGAAAGCATACTCTGTTAAATCTATTCTTGAAATTTTATTATGTGTTAGTAATTGAATACCTCCACTATGATTATGTCTTTCTTTATCTTCTCCTAAAACTGTATCCATTGCTTCACTTAAATTGGTATCTAAAACCTTTTGCACCAAATTGTCTGGAACTGGAAATGACGGACTTGTCCCATAACTTTCGAAATCTCCATTGTCTTCAATTACTGCAATGTTAGTAATCATCCATCTTCCTAATAAATCATTTATTCCACTTTCTATTCCCAAAAATAAATCTGCTAAAATATTATTTTCTTTTGCATACTTTTTTAGATTTCTTACTCTATTTTTTGCGCCCTCATAAATTTCTTTATTTACAGGTTGGTCTGGCACATCAGATTCTACTGGTATTCCTTCTATTTCAACATCATTAAAATAATGTTCTAATGCTTTTTTTGCACCTTCTATTTTTCCTTGATTTTTAGTAGCTATTAGTACTTTCATTTTTTACCTCCTTTTAAATTTTGCAACACACTGTTGCAAAATTTATTTATATCCAATCTTGCTATGTATTTCTTTATGACAATTAGAACACACTAAAATGCACTTTAGTGCTTCACTTTTATATTCTTTCCAAGACATTGTATTTCCTGAACCTAGCTTAAATTCTTTTTCATCTGGATTCTCATGATGAAATTCTAATGCATCTACACATTTATTATAGCCACATATAGAACATTTTTCTCCTAACAATTTTATTGCCTGTAATTTCATACTTCTTCTTAATATTGTTTTTTGATGTTTACGAGTATTATTATCATTTCTGCTTGATTCTCCACTACATTCATAGCAATATAATCGGGTCGAAGATTTAGTCTCAAACTTTTTATTGCATATTTCACATACTTTTAACATCAATCTCACATCCTATGCTCCTATTATATCCTATAGATTTACATTTTACTAGTAGAGAAGTAAAAAATTATATTATTATCCACTATCATACTTTTATCTAGCTATATTAAAATTGCATTATTTTCGAAATAGAAAACTGCGTACTGAAATTTGTAACATAATTTTTTTTGTTACAATTTATAGAAATGCAAAAAAGTAAGAGCAAGTAAGAATTTACTTGCCCCTATTTATGGCTCCTCGTGTTGGACTCGAACCAACGACCTATCGGTTACTGCACTACATTAACTTTCATTAACATTATAATCATTAAATTATAATTTGTAGTCTGGACTTTCTCTTTACCATATTTAATTTAAATTAAACTTAGGTAGGTGGTGTAAAGTCTCTACACATAGCTTTCGCCTTGCTCGGTATTGTCGTGTAATTTTCATTACTTACGAGTTCCACCGACTTAGCCACCTTTTTCATCTATAAGTTTCCCTATAGAGCTGCTAACTTCTTGATTCTAAATGAATCTGCTCGACAGCCGAGCGCTCTACCAACTGAGCTAACGAGGAATATATAAAACTGGCGATACCTATTTTCTCAGCAGGGTAACCCGCAAATATCTTTGGCACCTAAAGGCTTGACTTCTGTGTTCGGAATGGGAACAGGTATTTCCCTTTAGGTAATCATCACCAGAAAAGTTTTGTGTACTTTTCTCTCTGTCTGATAATATATCATATCCTTCTTTCTTTGTAAAGTAGTTTTTACTTTTTTTAGAATTTTATTCCATATATTATCTTTTTATT
>CALXBX010000047.1 GCA_944386655.1 uncultured Clostridia bacterium
TAGTATCAGAACAATCCGCAAGGAAGTTATTCCAGTTATCAATAAAAATTTGTTTAATAGTAAATTCAGACATAAAATCACCAAGAAAAATATATCATAAAAGAGGAAAAAAGCCAAATGAAAGAGCCTAAATTTAATCAGGCTCTTTAAGGGCGGAATTTATTCCGCTTTTTTACATTATTTAAAACACGATACGTTTTGCAAATATTACAATCTGTGCAAATAGAAATACGATTAGTAAAAATTAATTTTAGTGTATGAATAAATTCGTCTTCTCGGCTGATTAAATGTACTTCTATTTTTTTAGGAAGAAGGGTAAGTAGAGTATTTAAAGCAAAATCATTAGAAGAAAAGCTAATATCAGAAAGATATTGTGCATTAAAAATGTAGTCATCTAAAACAATTACATTTTTATTTTCATCTAATAAAATAGATTCTCCATTTGTATAAATTAAATGAACCAGTTTTGTTTGTGGTTCTTTGGAATCAATGTACACTTTTAACAAATTAATAAATTCTGTATATTCTTTTTCAATAATAAATTGATTGACAGCAAAATCAACAATTTCTTCCAATGTTTCTTCATAATCTGGCAGGCGAAAATGAACAAACCCCTCTAAAATCATACTCTTTTCATCAGACAAGTAATGAAAAACAGGAGACCAGATTTCTTCTCTTCGAAATTTAAAATTTTCTTTATCATCCGTTTGAATAATATGATAGCAATTTTCCTCAATTTGTTTCTTTTCCCATTTCTCAAAATAGAAATAATGATATTGCAGAATATTTTTTAATAATAGTGGCTCAAAAAACAGAACAATGGTATCTACTAAAATATCTGTTAAAAATTGATAAAAACGGGTAAGTTCTTCTCCTTTAAAATGAATAATGACATTCTCATATATTTTAAACCTTCGATGAATAAAATAAATGTCTTTTAAAGGAATAGAGCCGAAGTCTTTTTAGTAGATAATCTACTATTTGTAAGTTGTCTGTCTTGATACAAAAAGATTTCATCTTAAAAAGGTCCCCCTTTAGTCAAAATAAAATGTTATGTATTTAGTATCTACTAAAAAACCTTAGATATACGTATTTTATGCGAAAAAACAAATTTTGGTACATTGTCTTTGGGTAGATAAGAGCAGAACCCCTCTAAAAAAAGAAGTCAAAAATATGGAATTGAAAGTGATTTGAGTATAGAAATTTTTAAAAAATTTTGTTAGGGAATCTCACGCGGCGTCGTGAGGGCGCTAACAAAATTTCTTTTAGAATTTCTACGAAAATCAGCTTGAACGAACATATTTGCAGGCTTCTTTTTTAGAGGGGTTCTGCTCTTACTAAGACATGTCTCACTTATCCCTGACATTTTTGGGACACTTATTGATAAATCTTATAATTTATCTCTGGAAAGATGCAATCTATTTCTTGTATTTGTTTTAAAAATTTAGTATCAATGGTATCTGTTTTTATTTGTTCATATAATTTACTAAAACGTCCAATATGGTCTTTTATTCTCTTTTTAGCATAATCCACCATGGTACCGTTTGTTATAATAAATAACCAATCGCTACTTTGAGCAAGTAGTAATTCTCTAGCACATTGATTAAGTGCTGCTATTTTGGTTTCATCTGTTTCGTTTGCATAAAGGTTAGCTAGTTCTACCATACGATTTCCGGCAACATGCAAATGTCTATGAACATAGTCGTTGGTAGGATTTAGCCATACTTCGCTATAGCCATTAGCACCCCAACTAGAGCGACAAGGGGTACTTACTTGGATAGATGGATATTTATCAATATATTCTCCTGGTGTGATAAGGGCAAACTCATCTTGATCATAATAGATTTTTTTAAACAGAATATATAACCAGTAAGGCCCTTCGTACCACCAATGTCCATATAATTCTGCATCATAAGGGCACAAAATAATAGGTGGTTTATTCATGTATGGGGCAACATCATGAATTTGCTGAATACGAGAATTCATAAAATGTCCTGCCTGCATTTCAGCGGAATCTTTTGCCCATTGAAGATTATAATAATCTTTTTCTCCTGTTTTTCCGGTAATACGATGGTATTTAATACCGGTAGAAACACGTACACCATTAGAGGCAATATAAGGTTTGATATATTCATAATCTTCTACATCATAGCCAATATCACGGTAGAATTCACGGTAATTAAAATCACCTGGATAACCATTAATAGAACTCCAAACTTGTCTGGAAGATTCCATATCTCTGCCAAAGGCAATAACACCAGTAGGAGAGACAATAGGAGCATAAGTACCATAAACAGGAGTAGGGTTAGCATATAAAATACCATGAGACTCTGTAATAACATATTCTATGCCAAATTCTTTTAGGTATTTATCTGCCTCTGGTACATAGCCACATTCTGGAAGCCAAATGCCACGAGGTTTTCTGCCAAAATATTTTTCATAAGTTTGTACACCTACTGCAATTTGTGCTTTTACGGTTTGCTCTGTAATGTATAAAATAGGGAAGTACCCATGAGTAGCACCACAAGTAATAATTTCTAATACTCCAATATCTTGAAAGTGTTTAAATCCAGTAATAATATTATCATGGTAAATGTCATGAAATATATGTAAGTCGTTAGAATAACGGTCAAAATAATAGTGAGCTAGTTGATTTTCTTGAGGATTATTTTCCGTTCTCTTAATTTCCTTTTGGGCAAGTTCAATGTGTTTATTTAAATAGGCTATATATCTTTGCTGTAATAACTTATTATCTAACATATTTAGTAGAGGAGGAGTCATCGACATAGTAATACGAAAATCTACTTTTTCTTCTACTAATTTTTGATAATTTAATAAAAGAGGAATATAGGTTTCCGAAATGGCTTCAAATAACCATTGTTCCTCTAAATAATCTTCGCTTTCTGGATGATGGATAAATGGCAAATGTGCATGTAGCACAAAGCTAACATATCCCTTAGGTTCTTTCATGTGTTATCACAATCCTTTCTCCTTAGTTTTTTGTTTTGAAGGTTTCTATAAAAAAAGAACCGTTTCAGGTTTGCAAAAGGCTAAACTTTAAGTAAACCTAAAACCGTTCTAGGCAGATTATTTAAAAGTAGAGGTAGGATTTCCCGAAGAAGGGTTGGCAAAGGAGAAACGAGCAGTATGAGGGAAATCTTCCTTTTTATAAACCATAGCAAAAAGTTTTTGAATAGGTAATTTATTATCATTTTTATAAATTGCTGGTACAATAGAAGAAATGGAAGTTACTTGTATTTGATTTGTTTTTACATTCTTAAAAGTAACTGTTTGTCCTATACTTTCAAATAAAATGTGGTCATTAGGTGTAATCATTTCGTTAGAGGAAGAAATAGGCAAATAATCATTAGGGATAGAAACATAATGATTAATAGGGCGCCTTCCTAATTCTACACGATAATGACAATTGCTATCTGGAAGATGTAAGTACCAACTATTCGCAAAATCGTTAATATCTATTTCATAGCGATAATGCATGGTTTCATTATCAATAATTAAAACTGGCTTGGTATTATTAAAAAAGTATTCTCCAAAAGTGGCAATAAAATTTTCTTTATCCTTATCGGAAATATCCCAGTAAACAAATAAAGTAGTTGGCGTTTGTGCTAAAATTTTTACAACTGTTTCGTTATAGCGATAAGGTAAATCATAATATTCTAAAATTTCAATTTTTTTAGTTAATTTAGATGCCTTTTGGGTAGTAGAGGTTGTTTTTCGTCTGCTAGCAGTTTTATTAGTTGCTTTTTTTGTAGTACTCTTTTTAGAAGTGGTAGCTTTTGTAGATTTTTTCGTAGTTGCTTTTTGGGTAGTAGCACTTCCTTTTTTTGCAGTTGTTTTTGTGGTACTAGCTTCCTTTTTTACTGTGCTTTTAGCAGTACTTGCTTTTTTTGTAGTAGCTGTTTTTTTAGGTTTTTCTGCACTAGATGAAGCCACTGTTTTCTTACTATTAGATACATTTGTGGTAGATTTGATTGACTCTAAT
Organism: uncultured Clostridia bacterium; assembly: GCA_944386655.1. Taxonomy (GTDB): domain Bacteria; phylum Bacillota; class Clostridia; order TANB77; family CAG-508; genus UMGS1663. Next base: position 4,004 of record CALXBX010000047.1, read on the forward strand.
TCTGATACACTTTTTGCTTTCCTTGGCATCTATTTTCCTCCTTAGTAAAACGACAAATTATTTCTACTATAATAGTATATCAAAACAAAAATAAATTCAATACATAAAAGAAGAAAAAATGAAAAATTTTAAAATATTTTAGAAAAAAATGTTTACTTTTATCAAAAGTTTGTATACAATAAAAAATAGAAAATATACAAAAGAAAATGAAAGGAAAGGGGCTTGTATTACAGATGAAAATATTAATGTTAACATGGGAATATCCACCAAGAATAGTGGGAGGAATTGCTAGAGTAGTGCATGATTTATCACAAAGATTAATGAAGGATGGTCATGATATTACCGTAGTCACTTATCGTGATGGAGACACACCTTATTTTGAAAATGATAAAGGAGTAAAGGTATATAGAGTAGATAACTACATGATAAGACCCAATAATTTTATTGATTGGATATTACAGCTAAACTTTAATATGGTAGCAAAAGCCTCTGAAATCATTAGTAAAGAAGGCAAGTTTGATGTAATTCACGCACATGATTGGTTAGTTGCCAATAGTGCAAAAACACTAAAACACGCTTATGGAATACCAGTAATTTCTACTATTCATGCAACAGAAAGTGGAAGGAATAGTGGTATTCATGATGAAACACAAAGATATATTAACGATACAGAATGGATGCTTACTTACGAATCTACAGAAGTAATTGTAAATAGTAATTTTATGAAAGGACATGTACAAGGATTATTTGGACTTCCTTTTGATAAGATTAATGTCATTCCTAATGGTATTAATTTGAATAATTTTAATGGAGTAGAAAGAGATTATGACTTTAGAAGACAATATGCAGCAGATAATGAAAAAATTATTCTTTATTTAGGAAGATTAGTATATGAAAAAGGAATACAACATTTAATTTCTGCTATGCCTAAAATTTTGAATGGCTATCATGATAGTAAATTAGTGATTGCAGGAAAAGGTGGCATGCTAGATGATTTAAAGGCACAAGTATCTCGTATGGGAATTGATAATAAAGTATACTTTACAGGATACTTAAATGCAAAGCAAGTACAAAAAATGTATAAATGTGCAGATGTAGCTGTGTTCCCAAGTACTTATGAACCATTTGGAATTGTAGCATTAGAAGCGATGCTTGCAGGAGTACCAACGGTGGTATCAGATGTGGGAGGATTAAATGAAATAGTAGAACATGGTGTAACGGGTATGAAGAGTTATGCAGGAAATCCAAATTCTATTGCGGATTCTATTTTAGCTTTATTATATGATCATCAGTTATGTAGTAATGTGGCTAAAAATGCAAAGGCAGAAGTAAAAAGACAATATAACTGGAATAAAATTGCACAAGATACACATTTTGTATATCAAAAAGCAATTTGTCAAACTATGGCAGAGCGTCAAGCAGAGCAAATAGAACAAGAAAAAGCCAATAAAGCAAAAAAAGCTAAAAATTCGGATTCCGAAATTACAAATCTATTAAGATTTAAGAAAAAACATGCTTATGCATAAAATGTGCATCTTCTAAGAAAAATAGCTAAAAGAGAAAGAAGGAAACTATAAGAATGAATGTATATGATACAGCCAATAGGCTAGCAAAAGAATTAAAAGAATCCAAAGAATATATAGATTACAAAAAGGCAAAAGAAGAAATAGCAAAGCAAGCAGATAAAAAGAAAAAAATAGAAGATTTTGAAGCTTTAAGATATGAAGTGCAAGTACTTGCTATGCAAGGACAAGAGGTAAGTGAAGAAAAAAACAAGAAGTTACAAGAAATGTATGCATTATTAGTACAAAACCAAGATATACGAGAATATTTCGACTTAGAAGTGAAATTTAATGTAATGCTAGCAGATGTAAATAAAATTATTGCAGAAGCAGTAGCAGATGTGTTATAAGGAAAAGGAAATAAAGGTAAAAAAACTGGGTACAAAACAACAAATTAAAGTGGTTTTGCGCTCAGTTTTTGTCTTTTTATAGAAGAAATTCTATTATATGTGTGTTTATTATACCTATTGATTTGACACATACTTTGGATAATATTGTTTGATAACAAGAAAGGAGAAAAAACAAAGTGGAGAATGTAGCAGTTATTGTGGGATTATTTATAGCAGAAATCTTAGTTATAATTTTGTTAAAAGTTGTGCTAAAAATAAAGATAGGAAAAATAAAGCAGATTAAAGAAAATGAAGAAATACAAGAAATAGTAGATAAATTTCCAGAAAATAAAGAAATTTGCAGGGAAATATTAAAAACTTTAGGAAATACAACTACGCTTATAAAGGAAAGTGAAAATAAAGAAAATCAGGCGAGTTTTTATATTGCAGCAACTAATACTATTTGGATTGCCAATATTAAAGATACTTACACACGTATTCAAACCATAGCACATGAATGCTTACACTCTGTGCAAGATAGAAGATTGCTATTATTTAATTTTATTTATGCAAATTTTTATATGCTTTATTTTGTTGTCAGTATGGTATTGCTTCTATTTGGAATAGGAGATGTTTTGGTACAAAATATAATTTTACTATTTTTAGGTTTTATTTTCTATATAGTGAGAAGTTATTTAGAAATAGATGCCATGACAAAAGCAAGATATGTAGCAGAAAATTATATGAAAGATTATATAAAACAAAATCCAATTTGTAGCAACGAAGAGGTACAAAATATAGGAGAGGTATACGGCAAAATTAATCAAACAGGAATTACTTTTACTTGCTTTTGGCTAGCAGTAACGGTGTTACGAAGAATGATACTGTATAATTTAGTGGCGTTAGCTATAGCTTTCGTGCTATAATGCATGAAAAGAAGCAAAAATAAGAGGAATATAAATAATAATCAAAAAGAGATAGTAATTTAGAGTTACTATCTCTTTATTAGGTGGAAAAGAGTATTCTATAGAAATATGTCGAATTTAATCGGAAAGTTTTTCTTGCATTTTATAAAAAAGTATGGTATACATAAAGAACAAAAGCTTTTGTAATCTAAAAAATTTTATCAAATTTTTCATATCTTTTTATATCCAAAAAAATGATAATCATGTAAAAAAATAATAATGTAAGAAGGAGGACTGAATGACAGATAAAGAACAAAGAGCAATAACGGAAGAGAAAAAAGCAATATTGTCTCCCAAAATCGATGTTATTTTTCAAATTTTATTTGGAGAAGTGGGAAGTGAGAGAATCACAAAAGATTTTTTAAGTAGTATTTTAGAAGAGCCAATAGAAGAAATTAATTTAGATGAAAATATAGTACTCAGAAGAGAATATTTAAAAGGAAAAATGGGAGTAGTAGATGTATTAGCAAAAATAAACGAAAAAGAATATTGCCATATAGAAATGCAAGTAGGAAAAGCAAACCACATAAAAGAAAGACTGTTGTATTATTGGTCAAGACGATATGCAAAAACAATAAAAGAAAGTGAAGAATACCAAGCATTAAAAAGAACCATATCTATATTAATTACGGATTTTGAAGTAAAAGGGTTAGAAGAGCTAGAAATGCATAGTAAATGGAAGATAATAGAGGAAAATGGAGGAAAACACGTGTTGACAGATGATTTAGAGTTACATATAATACAATTACCGAAGACAAAGAAAATGCAGGAAACGAAAGAAAATAGAAAGCTATTAAAATGGCTAAAATTCTTAGAAAATCCTGAAAGTGAAGAGGTGGAAATATATATGAAGGAAAATGTAAATATGAAAGAAGCAAGAACAAAATTAGAAGGAATTAGTGAAGATGCGAGAATGCAGAGAATAGCAGAATTAAGAGAAAAAGCTATATTAGATGAAAAAGAGGCAAAATATACAGGGTATATGAATGGACTAGAAGAAGGTAGAAAAGATGGAAAAAAATTAGGATTGAAAGAAGGTAGAGAAGAAGGTAGAGAAGAAGGTAGAAAAGAGGGTAGAAAAGAGGGTAGAAAAGAAGGAAAAAAAGAAGGCATAGAACAGATTGTTCGTAAAATGAAAAAGGCCAAATTTAGTATAGATACGATTAAAGAAATAACAGGCTTAACAGAAGAAGAAATAGAAAAAATTGAATAATCCGCTATAACGGACAGCAAAACAAAATTCCTATAAGACTGTACCAAGGAAAAACGCTATAGCGGATAAAAAGAAAAAGAAATATAGAGTATGATACCAATTTAACGGTAAAATACTCTATATTTTTTAATTTTTACTATTTTGTGCAAATTTTTTCAATTTCTCGTAAGCTAAATAGTTAATGCTACCAGCAGGAAATTTTCCATTTGCATCTTTTTTGCCAGCTGGAACACCAGTTAAAATTTCAATGCCTTCTTCAATGGTAGAAACAGTATAGATATGAAATAATTTATTTTTTACGGCATCTGTTACTTCTTCTGACAAATTTAAATTTTCTACGTTTTGAATAGGGATAATAACGCCATGAGAGCCATCTAATCCTCGCATTTTACATACTTGGAAAAATCCTTCTATTTTATCATTCACGCCACCAATTGGTTGAATTTCACCTTTTTGGTTTACAGAGCCTGTTACAGCAATAGATTGATTAATAGGAATACCAGAAAGGCTAGACAAAATAGCGTATAATTCTGTACTAGAAGCACTGTCCCCATCTACACCATTGTATAGCTGCTCAAAACAAATACTAGCTGTAAGAGATAGAGGAATATCTTGTGCAAACATTTCTCCTAAATAGCCACTTAAAATAAGGACACCTTTAGAATGGGAAGAACCAGATAATTCTACCTCTCTTTCTACATTTACTATACCAGATTTTCCAGTATAGGTATTGGCTGTAATTTTAACAGGCTTACCAAAAGTATAATCTCCAATAGTCATAACAGTAAGACCGTTAATTTGTCCTGTTACAAAGCCTTTTGTACTAATTAAAAGAGTATTTTTTTCTATCATTTCCATATATTTAGCATCATATTTTTTTACTCTTTCAGCTCTCTGTGCAAGTGCTTTATTTACATACTCTGCAGTAACAATTTTCTTTTTGTCCATTCTAGCCCATGTAGCAGCCTCACCAACAATTTGAGATAAATCATTAAAACGAGTAGATAATTTCGCTTTATCGTCTGCTAACTTAGAAGCATATTCTACCACTTTCGCAACAGCAGTTCTATCTAATGGTGGAAGTTCTTCTTGCTCACAAAATCCATGAATGAAACGTGCCAATTTATTCATATTTTCTACCGTTAATGGTGCATCATCTTCAAATTCTACTTTGATTTTAAATAGTTTTCTAAAATCGCTATCCATAGCAAGTAGGGTTTGGTAAATCGCTTCATTTCCTATAATAATTACTTTAATATCTAAAGGAATAGGCTCTGGCTTTAAAGAAATCATTACCATAGAAGAACGCTGATCTGCTGTATTCTCAATGGATAATTCTTTAATACGAAGAGCTTTTTTTAAAGCTTCATAGCAAATGCCATTTGCTACTAAATCCTTTGCTTGAAAGATAATATAACCACCATTTGCCATATGCATAAGCCCAGGTTTTAACATAGTATAATCTGTTTTTAAAGAACCGTAATAGTTTTCGTATTCTAATTTACCAAAAATATTGTGGTAAGAATAGTTAGAGTCCATTATGACAGGAGCACCTTCACGATTACTATTATCTACAAAAAGGTTTACTCGGTAATTCAGCCAAGGTTTTGGTGTTTCTATTCTAGGTCCTGTAGTAGAAACTTTTGTAGTATCTTCTTCTTTGGCTACATAAGCAGGAATATTTTTCAAAATATCTTGTTTAATAGCATTTAAAAATTGGTTTATTTTTTTATTTCTTTTATATTTGGTCTTGATGTAGTTAATGTGAGAATTTACAGTAAGTAGTGCGATATTCGATTGCCATTCTTCTATTTTTTTGTCAGAGGCTCTCTCAATTTCTTTAATTTTTCCAATAACCTCCATAATTTGTTGTTGCACAATAGTAGATTTTTCTTCAAATTCCTTTTTGATAGCATCATCTAATTTGTCAAACTCTTCTTCTTCAATGGTTTTGCCATTCATCATAGGCATCATATAAATACCATTTTGAGCCGTTTTTACTTGAAAGCCATGCTTTTCGGACTCATGATTTAATGCTTCTAAAAGACTGGCTCTTTTTTCTTCGAATTCCTGCTTAATTAGAGTTTTTTCTTTTTCAAAATCATCATTATTAAAGGTTTTTCTAATATCAGTGCGGATTTCTTTAATAAAGGTATCCATAGTTTCTTGAAATTCTTTTCCTTGACCAGCAGGTAAGGAAACGGCAATAGGCTCATTCGGATTTTCAAAATTATAAATATAGCACCAATCGTTTGGCGTCTTCATTTTTTTAGAAATACGGTCTAAATAGTTTTTAGTATACATCGTTTTTCCAACGCCACTAGGTCCTTCAATATAAATATTGTATCCTTTAATGTCTACGTTCACTCCAAATTCTAGAGCTTTAATTCCTCTGTCTTGACCAATACCCGTATCAATAGAAGTAAGTTCTGAGGTGTCTGTAAAGGTAAAAACAGAAGGGTCGCACGTTGTTCTTAAATCTTGATAAGATAGTTCATTTTTCTTTTTCATTGGTTTCTCCTTTTTTATATATTTTATAACATAAGCATTCTTTCCTAAGAAAGAGCGAGAGCCATTATAATGGCGTCATCTCCATTACGATAATAGTTTTTGCGAATGCTAATTTTTTGAAATCCCATTTTTTTATAAAGATGAATAGCAATAGTATTTGTACTTGCCACTTCTAAAGTGATATGCTTGCATTTTTTCTCTTTAGCCTTAGAGATGAGATAAGAAAGAAGAAGCTTGGCAAATCCTCTTTTTTGATAATCTACTCTTGTAACAATGTTCATAAGGTCTGCTTCATCCAAAACAATTTTGATACCACCTAAAGAGACTGCTTCATCTTGATAAAATAGAATATAATAACTAGAATTAGTATTCCCCAATTCTTCTTCCCATATAGCATAAGTCCAAATATTGGGAAAACTTTTTTCAAAATCTTGTTGTAGTGCTTCTAAATGATGGGGCTTCATGGGTAAAATGTGAATATCGGATGCATCCATTTTTTATTTTTCTCCTTCTAAAGCTCTTTCTGCTTGAGATTTTCTTAAATAAAGTGGTACCAAAGTATTAGAATCACCATAATGTCCTTCTTGATAATAATAAAAAGCACATTTGGCAATACTTACACTAGTTTGTTTATGGAAGGCATCTGTTACAAAACTACATTTTTTTATAGTCTCCTGAATTCTGTACTGATAATGAGAAGCACCATCTCCTACAAAAATAACAGGCTTATCTAATTCTTTTATTTCGTTAATTACTTCCGTAATTGTTTTGGTAGCTAAAGCTCCTACTGGAGTGTGTCCTTTTTGGTGATCTTTACTATCTTGGAATAAACCATAATATACGTTCTCATTCTTAGCATCAATTAAACTACAAATATAGTGGTCTTCTTCGTTAAAATAAGAAGATTCTACATTACAAGCTAAAGATTCTAAAGAATTCACACCAACTACAGGTATTTGCAAACTATCTGCAAAAGCTTTGATAGTAGCAATTCCTATACGAATGCCAGTAAAAGAACCAGGTCCAATGCAACAGGCAAGTAAATCCATATCTTCTAGCTGAAGATTCGTATTTTTTAAAACAGTATCTATCATAGGCATTAATTTTTGAGAATGTGTTTTGCTGTCTTCTAATTCTTTTTTATATAGTAATTCCTCATCTTCCGTAATGCATACAGAGCAAATAGAAGAGGAAGTATCAATTGCTAAAATTTTCAATAAAAAGACCTCCTTTTACAACTGTATTCTATCGTAATCTACAAAATTTGTAAACGGTTTTTGGAAAAAAAATGCAATTTAGGGACGTTCCTTAAATTGCACTTTTTCAACACTTAAAATTCTTTCCTCTTCCTTTTCAGCATTTTTTTTGAAAGTTACTTTATAATAGCTCTTTGGAAGAATCGGCTCTATTAATTCTCCCCATTCTATTAAACAAACACCTTGCTCTAAATATTCTTCTCCGCCCATGGCATAGAATTCGTCTATATCTTCTAGGCGGTAAACATCAAAATGATAAATAGGGAAATCCTTTGCATGATATTCGTTTACGATGGTAAAAGTAGGACTAGAAATTTCGTTTTCTAATCCAAAATAGCTTAAAATCCCTTCGGTAAATTTAGTTTTGCCAGAACCTAGCTCACCACTGAGAATAACAATATCTCCCATTTTTAACTCTTTTGCAAAATTTTTAGCAAATGCTATGGTATCTTTTTCTGATTTTGATATAAATTTTTCCAACTTACATACTCCTTTAATTGATAATTGAACAAAATTATTTTACCGCAAATGGATTGGTTTGTAAAGCATAAATTGAGGAACATGTCACAGAAATGTCAGGGATAAGTGAGACACTCTAAAAATAATGTCGAAAATAATAGAAATAGAAAGATGAAAAATGGTTGACAAATAAAAACATTTGTTTTATAATACTAACAGGTGTTGTAAGTGGAGAGAGAAATTTTACATGTAGATGTCAATAATGCTTTTTTATCATGGACAGCGGTAGATAGGTTAAAAAAGGGAGAAACGTTGGATATTAGAACAATACCTGCTATTATCGGGGGAGATGAAGCACAAAGAAAGGGTGTTGTTCTTGCTAAAAGTCCTATTGCGAAACAATTTGGAATACAAACAGGAGAACCTATCTATTTTGCTAGAAAAAAATGTCCGTCTATTCAGATTTTTTCCAGTAATTTTTCTGTATATCGCACTTATTCTAATGCATTATATCAAATCTTATTAGAATATACCAATAAAATTGAACGTTTTTCCATTGACGAATGTTTTATGGATATGACAGGATTTATCCCAAAAGGAAGAACTTTATTAGAAATTGCTTATGAAATTAATAAAAGAGTAAAAGAAGAGTTAGCCTTTACTGTAAATGTGGGAGTAGCACATAATAAATTACTAGCCAAAATGGCATCGGATTTTCAAAAACCAGATAGAGTACATACTTTGTTTGAAGAAGAAATTCCTACAAAAATGTGGACTTTGCCAGTAGGAGAGCTATTTATGGTAGGGAAAAAAAGTCTGCCAAAATTACAAAAAATGGGCATCAAGACGATTGGAGACTTAGCACACAAAGAAGAACAAGTAATGGTAAAAACTTTTGGTAAATTTGGAAAAATGATATGGGAATATAGCAATGGCATCGATAACAGTCCAGTTTGTTTTGAAGAGGAAAAACCGAAAGGTATTGGAAACTCTATTACGCTTCCTTACGATTATGCTAACATAGAAAAAATAGAAGAAGTATTAATGGCATTGGTAGAGCAAGTTACGTACCGTTTACGTATGCATCATATGTATGCACAAGTAGTAAATGTGCAAATAAAAACAAATGAATTTAAAGTTTTTTCGCATCAAAGAAAATTAGATATGCCAACAGATAGTACCAAAGAAATAGGAGAAGAGGCAAAAAAATTATTAAAAGAATTATATAAAGGTACACCTATTCGTTTAATAGGAGTAAGAGTAGATAATTTATGTGAGACAGAAGAAATACAACTTTCTTTATTTGCAAAAGATAAAGATGATAGACAAAAGAAACTAGATGATGTAGTAGATGGCTTAAAACAAAAATATGGTTACGAAAAAGTGACAAGGGCAACAAATTTACAAAATAAATTTAAGTTTAAAGAAGAATAAAAAAACTCTTGCAGGAAAAAGAAAGCATGATATAATAAAGAAAAAATAGAAAAAGGAAATGAAACAAATGGCAATTATCATGGATGGAAAATTATTAGCTCAAAAAATAAGGCTAGAAGAAAAAGAAAAAGTAGAAAAATTAAATCAAAAAGGAATTTATCCTAAACTAGCAGTAATTATGGTAGGAGAGGACAAGGCATCTAAAGTATATGTAAAAAATAAAAGTAAAGCCTGCACAGAAGTGGGAATTTCATATGAAGAATTTTTGTTACCGGAAAATGCTACTATGGAAGAACTATTGCAAACCATAGAAATGCTAAATAAAAGAGAAGATATCCATGGAATTTTACTGCAAAGTCCTATTCCTAAGCACTTAGATATTCTTACTGCTTTTGAAAGCATTGATTTTAGAAAGGATGTAGATGGATTCCACCCTATCAATATAGGAAGATTAACTTTAAATAGGCAAACTTTTATTTCTTGTACACCACATGGCGTGATGAGACTTTTAGAAGAATATCATGTAGAAGTGGCAGGAGCAAATGTAGTAATTGTAGGAAGAAGTAACATAGTAGGTAAGCCTTTGGCACAGTGCATGTTAAATAAAGATGCTACTGTTACCATTTGTCATTCTAAAACAAAGGACTTAAAAGAACTAACGAAAAAAGCAGACATTATTGTTATGGCAATAGGAAAAGCAAATTTTTTAACAGCCGATATGATAAAACCAGATGCAGTAGTAATAGATGTAGGAATTAACAGGTTAGATACAGGAAAGTTAGTGGGGGACGTAAACTTTCCAGAAGTATCTCAAAAGGCTAGCTATATTACACCCGTTCCAGGAGGAGTAGGACCAATGACAATTGCTATGTTAATTCACAATGTAGTAGTGGCTAGTAAATATTTAAATGGAATGGAATAAAATAAATAAAAAATAGAGAAAAGGGGCTTTTATAAAATGTAGTCTCTTTTTTTGTAACTTTATAGCTCTTTCGTTATAAAAAAAGAGAAGAAAGAGGTTATATGGAAGAATTAAAATATTGGATTTGGCTTGCAAGTATTTTAAGTGTAGGAAGTAGAAAAAAACTAAAATTATTAGAGCATTTTAAAAATCCAAGCAGATTATGGAAGGCAAAAAAAGAAGAATTGATGCAGGTAGAAGGAATAGGAGAAAATTCTGCAGAAGCGATATTACAAAGTAAACACGAAAGAAAAATAGAAAAAGAATTAGAAAAAATACAAAAAGAAAAGATAGAAATCATTACAGTAAAAGATAGAGAGTATCCTTTAAAATTACACCAATTATATGACAAACCAATTGTTTTATTGGTAAAAGGAGATAAAAAAATATTAAAAGAATTTTCTCTGGCTATGATAGGTTGTAGAAAAAATACAATTTATGGGGAAATAGTAGCAAAGAGTTTAGCCAAAAGAATGGCACAAAATGCAATTGTTTCTGTAAGTGGTTTAGCTGTGGGAATTGATAGTTTTTGCCATCTAGGTACTTTAGAGGGAAAAGGAAAGACAATCGGAGTAATAGGAAGTGGATTTGATTACTTTTATCCAAAAGAAAATCAAAAGTTAGCAGAAAGAATATTGGCAGAAGGTGGGGGCTTGGTATCGGAATATTTACCAGACGAAAAACCAGATAAATTGCATTTCGTGGCTAGGAATCGTATTATTAGTGGATTGGCAGATGGAGTAGTAGTCATAGAAGCACAGGAGAAAAGTGGCACTATGCTTACCGTAGACTTTGCATTAGAACAAGGCAAAACAGTATTTGCAGTTCCAGGTAACATTAACAGTGCATGTAGTAAAGGGACCAATGCACTAATTAAGCAGGGAGCAAAAATATTAACAAATTGGGAAGATATTGTAGAGGAATATCCATTAAAATTCTTGCAAGAGGAAAAGGCTTTTGATATAATGAGCAAAAAGAAAAGAGAAACATAGGAGAAGAGATGATAGAAGAAAAAACAAGAGAAGGATTAGAACAAGAGGAAATCATAAGAAAAAAGAAGAAAAAGAATATAGCTTTATATACCATGTACCGTTGCTTTTCATGGGACTTGTTATTTTATTATGCAATCATTTATTTATTTTTAACAATAGAAAAAGGGCTGTCACCAGCACAATATATGCAATTTGATGCGTTTTATGTGTTGTTTAAGTGTGGTATGCAAATACCTTGTACAATGTTAATCGGAAAAATAGGAAAGAGAAATAGTTTAGTTCTTGCTAATTTTGTATTGGCATTTCATATATTAGTCATTATATTTTCACAGAGTTTTGCAGAATTATTACTTTCACAAGTTTTTTGCGCATTTGCATTTATTACAAAAGCAACATGTGAAAGTGATATGCTCTATGATGCCTTGGAACACAACGAAAAAAGAGGAGGCATTTTTAGTAAATTAGATGGAAAGGCTATGTCTATTTATTATTATTTGGATGCCATTTCAGCAGTTCTTTCTGGCTTCTTATTTGTAGTAAATGCCTATATCCCAATGGTAATTTGTTTTATAATAGCTTTTATCTCTTTTTTAGTATCTACTAAATTTGAAGATATAGAAGTAAGAAAGAAAGTAACGATAAAAGAAGAATTCAAAGGTATTCGTTATGCTTTTCGAGGAATTTTCCATTCTAAACGATTAAAAAGTTTGCTAGTTTTTAATGGAATTTTTGTGGCAATACTAAGAATTCTGCAAACATTAAGAAATACAATTTTAACAGAAATGGGAGTAGAGGAACAGTATTTTGGTGTAATCTTTGCTGCTTTAGGTATTATATCTGGTATTGCAGCTAGAAACCAAGGGAGAATTCATGCAAAATTTCGCAATAAAACACTTGCTTTTTTATCCATTCCAACGGCTTGTTCTTGTTTGGTAATAGGACTTGGTTTATTCTTACATCTGCCAATACAAATGATGTATATTCTTGTAGCAATAGGATTTATGATACAATATATAGCAAAAGGACCTTATTATGTTTTAATTAAAAGATATTTTAATAATTTTACTACTAGTCAAAAAAGAGTAAAAATTGCAACAGTAAATAACATTATGGAAAATGCCATTGCAGCTATCTTAGTATTTGTAGCATCTTATGTGTTGGAAGTGGCGCCAATTTACGATTCTGTAGTGATTATAGGTTGTTTAGCAGTAGGAGGAGTTGTATTATGGCTAGACCATATGAGAGATAGAGTAGGCTTAAAAATGGAAGAGTATAGTAAGAGAGAATTAAAGTAATAAAATAAATACAAAAATCTAAAAAATGGTTTGACAAAATCCAAAAGTTATTCCATAATAGTAAGTGAAAAAATACAAGAGAAAAAATTGCACAAAATACAAAGGAGGAAAAGAAAAAATGTATGTATTTAATAAAATAACGGTAAATCCACAATTACCTAAGAGAATAGATAGATTAAGTGAAATTGCAAATAACTTATGGTGGTCTTGGAATACAGAATTTTTAAGGCTATTTAAGAAAATAGATAGAGATTTATGGGAAACGGTAGAAAAAAATCCTGTAAAATTTTTGAAGCTAGTAGGACAAGAAAGATTAGAAGAAGCAGCAAAAGATAACGAATTTTTACGTGATTATGATAAAATGGTAGACAATTTTGATGGGTATCGTAATGCAAAAAACACATGGTTTTCTAGAAATTATCCAGATAATAGAGATGATTTAATTGCCTATTTTTCAGCAGAATATGGACTAGACCAAATCTTACCAATTTATTCAGGAGGATTAGGTATTTTATCAGGAGATCACCTAAAATCAGCAAGTGATTTAGGCCTTCCTTTAGTGGCTGTAGGATTATTATATAAAAATGGTTATTTTCATCAAAAAATAGATGGATATGGCAACCAGGAAACAGAATATAGAAGCATTGATGTGGGAATGCTTCCTATTCAAAAAGTAAAAGATGCAGCGGGACAAGATTTAATGTTATTTGTAAAGTTCCCAAAGAAAAGATTATATCTAAAAGTATGGAAAATTAATGTGGGTAGAGTGGAATTATACCTATTAGATTCTGATATAGAAGAAAATATAGAAGAATATAGAAATATTACTACTACGTTATATGGTGGCGACCAAGAAATGCGTATTAGTCAAGAGATTGTACTAGGCATGGCAGGTGTGCATTTGCTAAAAGCACTAGGACTAAAACCAACCGTATATCATATGAATGAAGGACATTCTTCTTTTCTACTTTTAGAATTAATCAAAGATGTCATTAAAGAGAAAAAAGTCTCTTTTGATATAGCAAGAGATATTATTTCTTCTAAAACCGTATTTACAACACATACACCAGTACCAGCAGGAAATGATATTTTCCCAGTAGAATTAGTGGAAAAGTATTTTAATGGCTATTGGGATAGATTAGGAATTACTAAAGAAGAATTTATGCATTTGGGCATGCCACCAGAAAGAACTGGAAATCAAGGCTTTAATATGGGAATTTTGGCACTAAAAATTGCTGGCAAAAAGAATGGTGTTAGTAAATTACATGGGGCAGTTTCTAGAGAATTATTTGATGATGTATGGCCTAATATTGCCGCAGACGAATCTCCTATTACTTATGTTACAAATGGAATTCATACTTGCTCGTGGCTTGCTCCAGATCTAAAAAAATTATATAATGATTATTTGGCACCTTATTGGCAAGATAGTATTTATAAAGATGAAACATGGAATAAAATACAAGATATTCCAGATGAAGAGCTATGGGAAAACCACATTATAAGAAAACAAAAATTAATAGAAGTTATTAAAGAAAATGTAACGAACCGATTAAGAAGATGTAACTATTCTTATCATGATATCAATGAAATTTTATGCAAATTAGATCCAAATGCTCTAACAATAGGTTTTGCTAGAAGATTCGCCACTTATAAAAGAGCAACATTACTTTTTAGAGATTTAGAAAGAATTACACAAATTGTGAATCAAGAAGGAAGACCAGTGCAAATTGTGATTGCAGGAAAAGCACATCCAGCAGATAAAGAAGGCCAAGATTTAATTCGATATATTCATGAAATATCAATGAAACCACAATTTAAAGGAAAAGTATTTTTACTAGAAAACTATAATATTGCTATGTCTCGTTATTTAATTAGTGGTGTAGATGTATGGCTAAATACGCCAAGAAGGCCAATGGAGGCATCTGGAACGAGTGGACAAAAAGCTTCTGTAAATGGTGTATTAAACTTTAGTATTTTAGATGGCTGGTGGGCAGAAGGTTATAACCAAGAAAATGGTTGGGCTATTGGAACGAATAAAGATTATGATAATTATGATATACAAGACAACGATGATAGCCAAAGCATTTATCAAATACTAGAAAATAGAATTATACCTACTTATTATAATAAAGACAAAAATGGTATTTCTCATGAATGGATAAAATTAATGAAAAATTCTATTATGTCTACAGGAGGAAAGTATAGTACTGCAAGAATGGTAGTAGACTATATTACAAAATTATATATGCCACTTGCTAATTTATATCATGATTACTATACCAATTTAGACGAAGTAACAGCTTATGAAAGTTGGAAACAAGAAATGTATCAAAATTGGAATGATATTGTGATTACAGAAGAAAATAATGTAGACAATATTACCATAGATGCAGGAAACAAAATTACAGTAACTTGCAAAGTAAAATTACCAAATATTTCTCCAGAACATATCGAGGCACAAGTATATTATGGAAAAATTCGTGAAAATGGAATGGTAGAAAAAATTGCAGTTATTCCAATGAAACTAATAGAAGAAAATGCAGAAGAAAAAGAATATCGCTATGAAGCCAAAATAGAATTAACAACAGGAGGCGATTATGGCTATACATTTAGAGTAATGCCAAAGCATGAAATGCTATTAGATGCAGAAAATTTAGATTTAGTAAAATGGATTACAAAATAAAAAAGTTAAAATAATGAAATAAAACAAGAAAACCTTAGTGGAATTTAGTTAAAATTCACCAAGGCTTTCTTATTCGGCTCAAGAATATTTTAGTTACATATTACTAAGACCGTAATGCTTACGGATAGTAAGCTGTACTTCCTCATAATAAGGCATCAAATATTCGAAACAATCATAAAATTCTCCAGAAAACTGATTATTTTCCTTATCAAAGAGGAGAACAAAAAGCGGTCTTTTCTTATTTTCCTCTTGCAAATGTACATCAACGGTTGATGTATGGTTTAACCGATGCTGAAATAAATAGCAAGCGGCTGTTACAACAGGAGAACATTCGTCTTCCAGCAGATGAATATGGACTCCAAGTTCCTTAGTATTAAGGACGATACGGTTTTTTCCCATAAGCCTTCTCCTTTACAAAAAAACGTATATTAACAGTTACATAATATAGATTAACACAAATAACACAAAAATGCAAGATATCCTACTAAACTACTTGAAACCATTAAATGTAAGTGATATAATAAAACATGTTTGAAGAAGAAAAAGGGAGGAAAACATGATGAGAAAAACAAAAATAGTATGTACGATAGGACCAGCAACAGCAGATGTAGAAACATTAAAAGAAATGATAAAAGCAGGAATGAATGTAGCAAGAATTAACTTTTCACATGGAGGGTATGAAGACCAACAAAAACCTTTTGTAGAAGCTGTAAAAAAAGCAAGAGAAGAGTTAGGAGAGCCAGTAGCACTTCTTTTAGATACACAAGGACCTGAAATAAGAACAGGAAAATTAGAAAATGCACCGGTTATGTTAAAGGCAGATGACATTTTAACATTAGTAAACGAAGATATTGTAGGTAATAAAGAAAGAGTAAGTGTTAGCTATAAAGAATTATATAAAGATATTCATATAGGAGCACAAATATTAATTGATGATGGAAAAATAGAGTTAGAAGTAACTAAGATTGACGGTAAAGATGTTGTTTGTAAAGTAACCAATGGAGGAGAATTAGGCAATAGAAAAAGTATTAATTTACCAGGTACTCATGTGAATTTACCAGCATTAAAGGACAAAGATATACAAGATTTAAAAGATGGCTGTCGTGTAGGATTTGATTATGTAGCTGCATCTTTTGTAAGATGTGCAGACGATGTAAAAAACATTAGAAAAGTATTAGATGATAATGGTGGAAAAGATATCAAAATTATTTCTAAAATTGAAAATCAAGAAGGAATAGATAATTTCAAAGAAATATTAGAAATAAGTGATGGTATTATGGTAGCTCGTGGAGATATGGGAGTAGAAATACCATTAGAAGAAGTACCAATTGTGCAAAAGAAATTTATTCAAGAATGTAACAAAGCAGGGAAAATTGTTATTACAGCAACGCAAATGTTAGATTCTATGACCACAAATCCAGCACCAACAAGAGCAGAGGTAAGTGACGTAGCTAATGCTATTTTTGATATGACAGGAGCAATTATGCTATCAGGGGAAAGTGCTATGGGAAAATATCCTGTACAATGCGTAAATGTTATGAATAGAATTGCAGGAGCGGTAGAAGGCTATATCAAATATTGGAAAAGATTTACTAAGAGGGAAAATCTTTTAGAAGAACAAAATTATGAATTTAAGTTAAATCATAGTGTAGTAGCAACTGCTATGGAAATGAAAGCAAAGGCTATTTTTGCTTACACCCAAACAGGAGATACACCAAGAACAATTGCAAGTTTTTCACCAGGATGTCCAGTGTATGCACTAACTTCTAACGAAAAAACTTATCGTCAGCTTGCTTTAACTTGGAATACAACACCTATTTTAGTAAAAGGAAAAGAAACACCGGATGAAATTATAGAACAAGGAATTGAAGAAGTGAAAAAACTAGGTTATGTGCAAGAAGGAGATGTAGTGATTTTAGCAGGAGGAGCTTCTATTTTATCTACACATTCTAATGCTATGAATAGAACAATTGGCGGAATTTTAAAAATATAAGCAAAAGTTTTGTAGAAAAGTACAAATACAAAAAAGGTATTTGTACTTTTTTCTTACAAAGTCTTTCCAATTTAGCAAAAATAGGATAAAATAGAACAAATCGTTTATTAAAAGGAAAGGAAATTTATGAATAAAAAATGGGAATGTAAGAAAGTAGAACCAGAAAAAGTAGAAGAATTGATAAAAAAATATGGGATTAGCAGACTAGTTGCAAAAATATTGGTAAAAAGAGAAATTCCAGAAACGCAAATTCCTACTTTTTTAGAGCCGACGAGGAATGACTTTTATTCTCCGTTTTCTATGCCAGATATGGAAATGGCAGTGGCAAGAATTATAAAAGCAATAGAGGAAAAAGAAAATGTAACTATTTATGGGGATTATGATGTAGATGGCATTACCAGTATTACCGTATTAAAAAGTTTTTTGGAAGAAAGAGGGCTAAAACCTAACTGGTATATACCAAACCGCTTAAAAGAAGGGTATGGACTAAATAAAGAGGCAATTTCGCACATTGCAGAGCAGGGAACTACTCTTATGATTACGGTAGATTGTGGAATTTCAGGAATAGAAGAAATAGAATATAGCAATTCCTTGGGAATAGAAACTATTGTAACAGATCATCATGAGCCAGGAGAAAAACTGCCTAATGCTTTAGCTGTGGTAGATGCCAAAAGAAAGGATAATCAGTATCCTTTTACACAACTAGCAGGAGTGGGAGTAGTTTTTAAATTTATTCAAGCAATTAGTCAAAAATTAGGATTACCAGAAAAAGAATATCTAAAATATTTGGACATTGTATGTATTGGTACTATATCCGATATTGTGCCATTAATAGATGAAAACCGTGTGATTGCGAAATTAGGCTTAAAATTAGTAGAGGTAACCAAAAATATAGGATTAAAAACTCTTTTAGAAGTAACAGGATATAAAAAGATAGACTCTACTACTATTTCTTTTGGTATAGCTCCACGTATGAATGCTTGTGGAAGACTAGGAAAAGCAGAAGAGGCGTTAGAATTATTTTTAAGCAGGGACCCTATTGTAGTAAGAAACATAGCAGGCCGATTAAATGAATATAATAAAGAAAGACAAGAAACCGAAAAAGCTATTTATGAACAAGCAATAGAACTTATAGAAACTAAAGAAACAGACAAGCCAGTGATTATTCTAGGAAAAGAAAATTGGCATCATGGTGTAATAGGAATTGTATCTTCTAAAATTACAGAAAAATATTTTAAACCAAGTATTTTAATTTGCTTTGAAGGAGAGGAAGGAAAAGGTTCTGGAAGAAGTATACCAGGATTTGATTTATATGAAGCATTGACAAAATGTTCTACCCATTTAGAAAAGTTTGGCGGACATAGTATGGCAGTAGGAGTGAGTGTAAAAAAGGAAAATTTTGCAAAATTTAAAGAAGAATTTGAAGAATATGCCCAAAAGAGCAAAATTTATGATATAATACCTACTATACAAATTGATGAAGAAATCACCTTAAAAGAAATAAGATTAGAAGATGTAAAATCACTTAGTTTATTAGAGCCATTTGGAGAAGCTAATAAAATGCCTGTATTTCTATATCGAAACTTAAAAATTCACTCTATCCGAGCTTTATCAGAGGGAAAACATCTAAAATTAACCCTAAAAGATGATAACTTTTTTATAGATGCCATAGGTTTTCAATTAGGGGAATTGTCCAGTGAGTATCAAATAGGAGATAGAGTAGATATAGTAGGAACATTAGAAATTAATCAATTTAATGGAAATGAGAATGTACAAATGAATATCAAAGATATAAGGAAGGCAGTTGCATCCACATTATAGAGAGCGAAAGGGATGATGAAAATATGCAAGAAGCATTAGAAAAGAAAACAATAGAAGACATTATTACAAAAATGAAAAAGAATAATAGAAAAACAGATACGAAATTAATTATGAAGGCGTATCAATTTGCATTGGAAAAACATGGAGACCAAAAAAGAAAATCAGGGGAACCTTATATTATTCATCCTGTGCAAGTAGCTTATACTTTAGCAGAATTAGGACTAGATGATAGTACTATATGTGCTGCGCTTCTTCATGATGTGGTAGAGGATACCAGTGCTACTTATCAAGACTTAGTAACAGGTTTTGGACAAGAAATTGCCTCCATGGTAGATGGTGTTACCAAACTTAGTAAATTAAACTATGAAAGTGTAGAAGAAGAACAAGTAGAAAATTATAGAAAAATGTTTTTGGCTATGGGAAAAGACATCCGTGTAATTATGATAAAATTAGCAGATAGATTGCATAACATGAGAACATTAAAATTTTTAGCGAGAGATAGACAAATTGCCAATGCTAAAGAAACTATGGATTTATATGCGCCACTTGCCAATCGTTTGGGAATATATTCTTTAAAATGGGAGTTAGAGGATTTATCTTTTAAATATTTATATCCAGAAGAGTACAGAGAAATTGTAGAAGGAATTGCTAAAAAAAGAGAAGAACGTTTACAATTTATAGAGAAAATAGAAAATCAAATTAAACAAGAACTAAAAAAACAAAGAATAGAGGCAGAAATTACAGGAAGAGCAAAGCATTTATATAGTATTTATCGAAAAATGAAAAGAGATAATTGTACCCTAGACCAAATTTACGACTTGTTTGCTCTTAGAATTATTGTAAATTCTGTAAAAGATTGCTATGCTGCATTAGGAGTGGTACATGAACTATATAATCCAATGCCAGGAAGATTTAAAGATTACATAGCAGTACCAAAGCCAAATATGTATCAGTCTTTGCATACCACGTTAATTGGAGAAAAAGGAACACCTTTTGAGGTACAAATTCGTACATGGGACATGCACCGTATTGCAGAATATGGTATTGCAGCGCATTGGGCTTATAAAGAAGCAAGTTTCGCTAAAGGCAAAAAAGCCAATGTAACTGTAACAGAAGATAAGCTTGCATGGCTTCGTGAAACATTAGAGTGGCAAAAGGATATGCAAGATCCACAAGAATTTTTAAATACATTAAAAACAGAGCTATTTGAAGATGAGGTATATGTATTTACTCCTAAGGGAGATATTAAAGTATTGCCACGAGGCAGCACACCAATAGATTATGCCTATAGCATTCATGCAGAGATTGGGCATCATATGACTGGTTGTAAAATTAATAGTAAAATGATGCCGATTATTACAAAACTACATAATGGAGATATTGTAGAAATTATTACTTCTGAAAATAGTAAAGGACCAAGTAGGGATTGGCTAAAGTTTATTAAAAGTTCTACAGCCAAAAATAAAATACTAGCATGGTTTAAGAAAAATCAAAGAGAAGAGAACATCGAAAAAGGGAAAGATTTAATAGAAAAAGAAATTAAGCGTATTGGAATGGAACATAGCGAGTTATTTAAACCGGAATTTATTCAAGGGGCTTTGAATCGTTATAAATTCAATACACTTGAGGATATGTATGCTAGTGTAGGCTTTGGAGCTATTTCTAGCGGAAAAGTAATTGCTAGAATGTTAGAAGAATACCGCAAAGTACATAAAGAAGAAAATGTAGAAGAAAAAATAGAAGAATTAACCAAGAAAGAGCCAATAAAAAGAACATCACAGTCTGGTATTATTGTAAAAGGAATAGACAATTGCTTAGTAAAATTATCTAAATGCTGCAATCCTGTTCCAGGAGATAGTATTGTAGGCTATATTACAAAAGGAAGAGGAGTATCTGTTCATAGAAGTGATTGCAAAAATTTGAAAGATTTATTTAGTGATGATGAAAATCGAATGATAGATGTTTATTGGCAAAGTGAAGATGCTTCTAGCTATCAAGTAGATATAGAAATTTATGCCAATGACAGAAGTGGCTTACTTGCGGATATTATTGCACAAATTGCTACTACAAAAACAAAATTAATAGCTGTCAATTCTAGAGCCAATAAGGAAAGAATTGCAATTACAGAAGTTACCTTAGAAGTAGAAAACTTAGAGCAATTAAATCAAGTATTAAAAGTACTAAGAAAAGTAGATAGTGTTTATGAAGTAAAACGTAAGAAATAAAAGAAAGGAATAGAAAAATGATACTAAAGAGATTACAAGTACAAACTGCATTGGGAGACCCAACCAATTGCTATATTATAGAGGATGAGAAAACAAAAGAAACCATGGTAGTAGACCCAGGAGGAGAACCAGAAAAAATTATAGAGATGCTAGATGCATTAGGGATAGAAAAACTAAAATATATTTATTTAACACATTGCCATGGAGACCATTTTGGAGGCATTTTACCCCTAAGAAAAGAAAAAGGAGGAAAAGTACTCATTCATAGAGAAGATGCAGAGGGGTTATATAATCCAGCCATTAGTTTAACAGACTATATTGGCATGCAGGATATAGAGCTAGAAGCGGATTCTAGAGTAGATGATGGAGATATTTTGCACTTGGGAGATTTAGAATTTCAAGTTATTCATACACCAGGGCATACAAAAGGTGGTACTTGTTTATATGCAAAAGAGGAAAAACTATTGTTGTCAGGAGACACTCTTTTTAAAGGAACATGGGGAAGAACCGATTTGCCAACAAGTAGCTTTGAGGCAATTATCCATTCTATTACCAATAAATTAATGGTGCTTCCAGATGATACTATTGTATATCCGGGACATGGAAGAATGACAACGATTAGAGAAGAAGAACCAATCTATTTAAGTTTACAACCAAGAAAAGAAATATAAGTAAGGCATTACTAGAAACTAGAGTAATATGTTATATTTTTCGAATTTTTTTGTGATTTGGTGTCGCGACCTTTAATACAAAATGTCTGATAAGAAAAAATTGAAAAAATATCATAAATATACGACATTTTGTGGTAGGTTGCTCCAATTCGCACTCGCCTTAAAAGGCTCGTTTGGTCGCTTACGCATCACTTCAAAAATTCTCTAAATATAACATATTACTCAGATATATTATAGTTTTATGAAAAAAAAGAAAGGAAGAGGAAAAATGGAGAAGAAAATAGAACCTAGAACTCTGCCAGGATTTATGGAATTATTACCAAAAGAGCAAATTGCTTTTAATCAAATGAGGCAGGCAATACAAAAAAGTTATGAGAAATTTGGTTTTTTACCATTGGATACACCTATTATAGAAAAAGCAGAGGTGCTACTTGCTAAAGCGGGAGGGGAAACGGAAAAGCAAATTTACCGCTTTGAGAAAGGGGATAATGATTTAGCACTTAGATTTGACCTTACAGTGCCTCTTGCCAAATACGTAACCCAATATTATAACGACTTGAGTTTCCCTTTTAGGAGATATCAAATTGGAAAAGTATATAGAGGAGAAAGACCACAAAAAGGAAGATTTAGAGAATTTTATCAATGCGATATTGATATTATTGGAGATGGGGATTTAAGCATTATTTATGATGCAGAGATGCCAGCTGTTATCTATCAAACCATTCAATCTTTAGGATTTGAAGATTTTACTATTTGTATGAATAATCGAAAAATATTAAATGGATTATTTGAAGCATTAGGGCTAAAAGAACAATCTGTAGAGATTATGCGTATTATTGATAAAATAGAGAAAATTGGAAAAGATAATGTAGTGGCTATGTTAGAAGAAATGCAAATAGTAAAAGAAGCTATTGAGAAAATAGTAGACTTTTTAGAAATTGCAGGTACAACAGATGAAAAAATACAAGCATTAGAAAATATGGACATACAAAGTGAGTTGTTCCAAGCGGGTGTAGAAGAGTTAAAAACAGTAGTTGATTATGTGAGAAAATTTGGTGTACCAGATACACACTTTAAAGTAGAGCTAACCATTGCAAGAGGATTAGATTATTATACAGGAACTGTATACGAAACCTTTTTAAATGAGTATAGAACTTTAGGAAGTGTATGTTCAGGTGGAAGATACGATAATTTAGCAGAATATTATACGGATAAAAAAATGCCAGGAGTAGGTGTTTCTATAGGACTAACTAGATTATTTTATCAACTAAATGAATTACAAGCTATCAAACAA
Source organism: uncultured Clostridia bacterium (assembly GCA_944386655.1). GTDB lineage: Bacteria > Bacillota > Clostridia > TANB77 > CAG-508 > UMGS1663. The sequence continues at coordinate 27,668 of CALXBX010000047.1, forward strand.
GAGCAAAAATCTATTGCAAAAGTATTAGTCATTCCAATGACAGAAAATATAGAAAAAGCTTTAGAAATAGGGGCTAGTTTAAGGAAGGAAAATATTTCAACAGAAATATACTTAGAAGAAAAGAAAATAAAGGCAAAAATGAAATATGCTAATCACCTAGAAATACCATATGTTATTTTAGTGGGAGAAGATGAAATAAACAATAATGTAGTTACTCTAAAAAATATGGTAACAGGTGAGCAAGAAACTGTCAGTTTAGCAGAAGCAATTAGTAGATTAAAGGATTAAAAAAGTGTTAGCCTAGCAGACATATTCTGAAGCGTACAAGCATATAATAAATATAATAGGTTTGTACGAAAGGAAAAAAGCATGATAAATTTGACTGTTTTTCGTTTGAAAGATGTACTGAAATTGTTAGGCAAGGTTTTTTTGATAGTAGGTATTTTATGGATTTTATATATTTTTTTAGGAGATAAAGAGACAACACAGGCTGTTTTTTATAGTGTAGCACAAATAGATATGAGAGGACTTCTAGAAGAAAATATACCAGGAATACAGCAAATACAAGAAGCAGAAACAGAAGATGTGATAGAACAGGTAGAAGAAGATATAGAGGCATTAGATCCTTTAAAAATAGTATTAGATTCAGAGCTAAAAATGGCAAGTGCGGTGGTAAAGAAAGAAGAAAAACAAACAGAAGAAGTAGGAGAAGCTCAGGAGCAGAGTAATGAGCAGATAGAAAATGAGACAGTGGAACAAGCTCAAACCGGTTTAAGTACGCAGGTTCTTCCGAATAATGTGCCAACAAGATTTACGAATAGTTATCACGGTGTGGAGGTAAGAAATGAAACATCTTATCAACTAACAGAAGAAATGTTAACACCAGATATTACAGTTAGCAGAGAAAATATTATGATTTTCCATACCCATACATGTGAAAGTTATACTCCTAGTGAAGCATATCCTTATACACAAACTGGTACCTATCGAACAACGGATTTAAACTTTAGTGTGGCAAGAGTGGGGACAGAATTAGAAAGGCAATTAAAGAGTTATCAGTATAATGTCATTCATGATGTAACTTATCATGATTATCCAGCTTACAATGGTTCTTATGGAAGATCACTTACAACAGTGAAGAATTTATTACAATTATATCCTAATACAGATGTAGTAATCGATTTACATAGAGATGCTATTGGAGATTATTCTTATGCACCTACCGTACAAATAGGAGAAGAATATGCGGCACAACTCATGTTTGTAATAGGAACAGATGGAGGAGGATTAGAACATCCTAATTGGCAACAAAATTTAAAATTTGCCATTAAGATTCAAGAAAAAGCAAATGAATTATATCCAGGTTTATTTAAGCCAATTATATTACGTAATAGCAGATATAACCAGCATTTAGCAAAAGCAGCTACCATTATAGAGGTAGGTGCTACTGGAAATACATTGGACCAATGTCTGGTTAGTATGAAATATTTAGCAAAAGTAATTAGTGAGGTAGTTCAATAGTAGTTTCAGTAAAGGATATCTCACTTTTGGAAAAGAGGACGGAGATTTTAGATAAAGAGATGTTATCAAAAATTCTCCGTCCTTACTAACATTCTTTCTTAAGATGCATACAATATAATAGGACAATACTTGAAAGAAGGGAGTAAATAAAATGCCAAAAATTATTGTATATAATAATGATACAGATAGAATGGAAACCTATTATAGAGGACTAACAGAGAGTATGCCATATAATACCAATAGAACATTAACAGTAAGAGAATTTAGAGGAGCAAGTAATAGCGATACACTATGGACAACGAAAAGAACAATGACTTCATGGAATAGGCAAAGAGAGTTGTATGGATCTCCCATACCAGTAGGATATGCTTTCAGAAGACCATGGGAGGGAGGACATAGTGGGCAAAGCCAACACTATGCCGGAACTGCTTTTGATGTAGGACAATTATGGACAAATGCACAAAGAGCAACACTAAGAGCTAGTGCAGAAAGCTCGGGTCTTTGGAGTTATGTTGAGCCTGTTAGTATATCACCAACTTGGGTACATTTTGATAGAAGGCAAAGTCCACCAGCATGTACAACAGGAGGCTATCCAACACTAAGAAGAGGAAGTTTAAGTGTGTATGTACTCATTGCCCAAGATGACTTAAATACATTAGGATTTGCAACGGGAGGGTTAGATGGAATTTTTGGAGCCAGAACGTATAATGCAGTTAGAGCTTATCAAGCGAGTAGAAATTTAGGAATAGATGGAATTATAGGTTGTAATACATGGCGTTCTTTACAAGAAAATGTGCTAGGAGCAGGAAGAACATCCACTACATTAGATTAAAACAAAAAAGTTTCTTTAACAAAAAAGTTAGAGGAACTTTTTTTGAGGAGAAATTATTGGCAATAAAAAGAATCAGGAAATTGATTAACTTGACAAGGAATCATGCCTAGTATATTATTGAGAAAAAAACATTCCTATCAATATATAAGGCAAATATTTACGATGTTTCCCTCTTCCTACGTTTTCGTTTAAGGTCGCAAATTGCGACCTTAAAGAATTATCAAAATTTTCTTGTATACTATCTTTGTTTAAGGTGACAAATTGGCACCTTAAAACTTCAAACTCATTTTCATTCAATTTATATTATTTTATTTTGAATAAATCGTTTGGAGTACAATCCAAAACTTTACAAAGTTTTTCTATTGTTTTAAATCGAATTCCACTAGTTTTATTGTTCATCATAGCATCAACAGCTTGATAACCCGTTTCCAAATTTTTAACCAACCAATATTTTGTTTTACCTTTTCTTTTTAAAATTTCTTTAATATTCAACATTATCATGTAATCACGCCTTTCAAATGATGGGTCTATAATATTATAATTATTGCTAAGAAAAAATGCAAAAAAATACACCACATTGAGATTTCTTTTTATTCTCAATGTGGTGCACAGCTTTGGAGCGAATCACATACAAATTACGAACTATGTTCTCTTTCTATAATAATTATATAATATATCTTATAATTATTCAGTGCTTTTTGTAAGTCATGAGAAAGGAGTTAAATCTATTCAGACTTAACTCCTTTCTCTAGTAAGAAATTAGATACTAGTTAAACCAACTTTCAATCTCACTGACCTTAACTTGTGCATATTTCGGATGCACTCCCATTTCTGTGCCAAACTCGAAACAGTGTTCTTTCCTTGCTTTTTTGAAGTCGACAGGAATGCAATCGCAGACATTCCATGTCTCATAGATAATGGGCATATACCCATTTTTTTGAAGTTCCGCCTCGTGAGGATTATCAGAGTTGTAAACAGCCACAATACCATCTTCATATACTACATAGTGTATAATTCGTGTTTGAAGAGTTTTGGTGTTTAATACCATCTGACCTTCCTCAAAGTATGGAAATATGCTCATCTCGATTTTGTCCTTACGCTTACGCATAGTTTGAGGATCAATTTGCAGATTTTGAATTGTCGTTGCCAACGACTCTTCATCGTCACAAATTTCAGTCAGGTCACAAATGTCTTCTCTGTCGCAAATCCCTTTCCTTACCAATTGTTCAGATTTTCTTCTCCGCCAAAATACAATGTACTTCATATTGTACTCCTTTCTACACTAAATGTAGTAATAACGGATTAAGTTATTGCTACATTTACCATGTTTTTTGCCTTGGCTTGTTTTTACATGGAAACAAAAAAGATTACATATATATTATATCATGTTTTACATAATACTGAAACCCATATTAAATTATTCTGTTTAAAAGCTTTATCTGCTTTATATGTCTTTTCTAATTGATAAAGTGGCATTATCATATTCTCCTTTTGAAATTTTTATATCAGAGAATACAAAATAATCCTCTTGTAATTTTTTTAATTCTTGTTTAGTAAGTGTTTCTTTATAAATAAAACCCATATTATTATTTCGTAGTATTTCATATAAATATTCAATAATTAAAAATGTCCTCCTTTCTAGTTAAGAGAACATTTTTTGTTTATATATAATAAAAAAACAACCTACAAACCTTATAGTCTGTAAGTTGTATCCAAATGGAGCCTTAACTATACACGTTTGCGAAAAGTTATACTCCCAAGGTTTGATTAAATCAACTGATAATTAAATTATAGCAGATATTAAGATTTTTTCAAGCAGTAATAACGAATAAAAAAGAATAAATCAAAAAACATAGCAAAAACAAGAAAAAAGTGCTATGTTTTTTCTTGTTAAAAATATTTTTTCGCACAAATATGATAGAATATAGGTGAAAAAATACAAA
>CALXBX010000048.1 GCA_944386655.1 uncultured Clostridia bacterium
TCATTTAGAAAGCATACCTGGTGTTGGTAAAACAATCGCACCTGTTATTTTAGCTGAAATTGGTGATATCAATAATTTTAGCACTACAAGTAAATTAACAGCTTTTGCTGGAATTGATCCATCTGAAAATCAATCTGGCAACAAAAAATCTACTGATGAGAAAACTTCTAAAAGAGGTTCTCCATACTTAAGACATGCTATCTATCAAGCTGCTTTTATTGCAGCAAATAACGACACTGTAATGCACGATTATTATGTTAAAAAGCGTGCAGAAGGTAAACATCATTATGTTGCTCTAGCAGGAGTAGAACGAAAATTACTTGGTATTATTTTCCATGTCTTAAAAGAAAATAGAGATTATCGACCACCTAAATCTTCATAATATATATAATTTCTAATTTTCAATGTGCTATATTGACTTTACATAACTTTAGTATTTATATTAAAGTCTTTTTGTTGAACCATAAATTCTTTCAAAAATTTTTTTCGAAATTTTTTCAAAAACTATTGACATTTAATAGTTGGTCTTGATTTTTCTCGTTTCAAAGAGGATTATATCTTTTCTTTATTTTTTCTCACATTTATATTTTGTTTTTTAGTAGTCACTTATTTCCATAATTTTCGACTTTTTTCTCCTCATGTCTCACTTAACCCTAACTTGATTGAGACATTGAATATCATTCACGTAAAACTTAAGTATTACCTTAATATTTTATATATAATTTATAAACTAACTGTCAAAAAACATAAACAAAGAATAAAAAGAAGAGAAAATTTTAACTTGAAAAATCCTCTCTTCTTTTTTTGCTAAAAATCTTCGTCCCTGTTGACAGTCCCGATTGACAGACTTTCTGACACAACTATTTTTCTACACTTCTATTCGCAATTTCTATTGCTTTGGAAACGATATTTCCGCAGGTTTGTGAGGATACATTTCCCCATCCTCCGTCTCGCTTCACTACTTCATACACACCAAGCTCTTTTGCGATTTCCTCTTTTAAATTTTCAGACATAATATTATGTTTGTTTCCAGACATAGTATTTACCTCCTCATTTACGAAGAACTTTTCTTTTTTAGTTTTTATTTGTATGCCTATTTAAGCAGTGACAACTTTATTTAGAATTATTCTTCTATCTTTAGTATGGTTTTCTTTGCAAAAAAATATGTTGGCAATTTTTTTCTACATGGTAAGTGTTCCATTTGGTGTATCTTTTATCACTAAAATATCTTCTTCTTTTCCTGTTTCGCAGTTAATATATACTAAAAATTCTGTATCATCCACTTTTCCCTTAAATTCCCAACAAAAGATTTCTGTTTGAAATTCTGTAGGTATTACTGCTAAACTCTCTGCCGTAATTTCTAAGGTAGGGTTTAGATTTTGTTTTGCCTGCTCTTTACTAATTTTTATATCTGCTAAAGACCTTTCTGTATGATTATTTAAATAGCCTGTTGTTTCTATTCCAATTACTTCTCCTGTATCTAATGCGATTTTTAATTTTATTAAATCTGGATACATCACTACGCTTCCATTTTGTGTTTGTTGCTCATATGCATAGTTAATAGTAACTATTCCCTCTTGTTTTAAATAGTAAGTTGCTTTCATATTCGGATATCCTTTTTGTGCCAAAAACTCTTTTCCGATTTCATTGGCTCTTTCTTGGGAAATAGTTCCTGCTTCTACGGTTCTATTGTAATTCATAAATACTACGTGTCCGCCTTTTTGTGTAATAGATATCGTTGCTCTATTATCTTCGTTTCTTTCACTATTTAATTGCACGCCAAAGTCAAAACATGGCATATCTGTATTGGTGGATAATCCAGTGGATTCTATTTGTTTGATTTTATCCTGTCCTATAAACTGTATAGCTATTTGTTTTGCTTGTTCTTCATTGATGTCTTCTCCTGTTAAGCCTTTTTTCTCAGCAGATGTTAAATGTTCTGAGTAAGCTCCATCATAAATTAGCCCAGAATATTCATGAAAGTTTTCTTCTAAACTACTAAAACTATCTTGTGATATATTGCTTACTTCTGTAGCAAATACACTACTTCCTTTTTTGGCTAATTCTCCCCACTTAATTCTTCCATCGTTCATATCTGCTGACAATTGATTTAGGGTATTTTCTAATTCTACGCTATAATCATGTAGTTCTTTTAAATTGTTTAAATCTTCTTGTGTTAATGGTTCGTTATAGATATTTTTTCTGGAAAGTGTAAAACTATAATCACTTACTTGATTTAAAAATTTATTGGTATTGGCTAGTTCTTGTGATCCAATTGGCAATCTTGCTAAATAGCTTTGTGCTAAGTTTGCTTCTCTCCATACATGTGTTAGGGTTTCTGCTCCATGCTCTGGCGTGCTAGAGATTAAAGATTTTGCCAAATATGTCTCTACATTTTGTACATAATCCACCAATTCATAAAATGCCATATTGTAATCGTTTTCGGATAATTGCCTATAATCTCTTTCTCTTTTATAGGTATAAATTCCTAGTGCTGCAATAACTGCCACTAACACTACCACTAATGTTAACATATGTCTATCTTTTAATCGATTTTTCCAATCATATACTTTTTCTCTAATTTTTCCCATTTTCTCTCCTACTTTCTTTTTATTTATTTACAAAAACGGTGTTTTCCTATTGTTTTGATAACTGGTCTTGACCAAATCCATTTATTGGTAGCAGTATCCGGATTAAAATAATAAATAGCTCCTCCCGTTGGGTCCCACCCGTTTAGGGCGTCTTGTGCTGCTTTTAATACGGTTGAGCCTTCTGCTATGGGCACATTAATTTGTCCATCTGCTACAGCTGTAAATGCTCCGGATTGATAAATAACACCGGCTATTGTATTCGGAAATTGTGAGCTTTTTACACGGTTTAAGATAACAGCTCCTACTGCCACTTGCCCTTCATAAGGTTCTCCTCTAGCTTCTCCGTTAATCGCTCTTGCCATTAATTGCAAATCTGATGTACTGCTAGATTGCGATGCTGCTTGCACACCACCCGTCTTTTCTTGCTGTAGACAATAAATTCCTAGTGCTAACATTATGATTCCTATTGCTACTATAAAGGTAATTTTCCTTTTCAAAATGTTACCTCCTTTTTCTCTTTTTTCCTTTAAGACTATTTTGCATCTTTTTTTGGTTTTTATACGCTTTTGCTTGCATTGTTTTAAAAATTTTCTGATGATTTTCTTAATTTTTTGTTTTTTCTCGTTTTTTATGCTACAATGTTGCTATCAAAATTGTGAGGGGATTGAAATATTAATGAAAAAAATTTTAATTTTTTATGCCAGCTATGGAGGTGGGCATTTATCTGCCGCTAAATCTATAAAAGAATATATAGAAGACCATTATACGGATGTTACAATAGAAATGTTAGATTGCGTGGAATATATTAGTCAATCTTTAAATTCTATTACGACTGCTGCTTACAGAGGAATGGCTAAAAAAGCCCCATGGGCGTGGGAAAAGGTATATACGAATTCTAGCAAGGGAATGCTTTCTAAAGTAAGCTCTACTTCTAATAAAATTATGGCTGTGAAAATAGCGAAGTTGTTCCGTAGTTTCTCGCCAGACATTGTTATTTCTACACATCCTTTTGGATCTCAAATGACGAGTTATTTGAAAAAGAAACAAAAAACAAATTGTGTTTTGGCTACGGTTATGACGGATTTTGCCCCTCATGACCAATGGCTAATTGGAAAAGAACATGTAAATTTCTTTTTTGTTTCTAATGAAGTGATGAAACAGCAAATGATTACTTCTGGCGTGGATGCCAATTCTATTATTGTAAGCGGAATTCCAATTTCTAAACGTTTTTGCGCTACTTATAATAGAGCAGAAATTTTGCAAAGTTTTGGTTTACAAGAAAACAAGAAAACCGCTCTTTTCTTTGGCGGAGGAGAATTTGGGTTAGGAAAGGAAAAAACGATTAATGTTTTAAAATCACTTTGCACAATTCCTTACCCTATTCAAGTAGTTGCTATTGCTGGAAAAAATGAAAAAATGAAAAAAGCTTTTGAGGATATTGTAGCAGAAACTCACAAGCAAGATAGCGTAAAGGTTTTACCTTTTACAGATAAAGTGCCAGAACTCATGTCTATTTCTGACTTTGTCATTACGAAACCTGGTGGTCTTACTTCTAGTGAAAGTTTAGCTTCTTCTTTGCCAATTGTGGTGATTAACCCTATTCCTGGTCAAGAAGAGGAAAATGCAGAATTTCTAGTTCAGTCTGGAGCTGCTATTTGGTTAAAACAAGAGGATGACCCACAAAAGATATTTTCTGAATTATTAAATGATGAGGAAAAATTACTTATGATGAAAGAAAATGCAAAAAAAATTGCGAAGAAACATGCTAGCAAAGATATTTGTGAAATTTTATTATCTGATGTAACAAGAAAGGATGTGCAAAAAAATGACTAGTAAACAACGTGCTTATTTACGAAGTCTTGCTTCTCGCTTAGATGCTATTTTTCAAATTGGAAAGGGTGGCATTACAGATGTATTTGTAAAACAAATTAATGATGCATTAGAAGCAAGAGAATTAATTAAAATATCTGTCTTGGAAACTGCTCCTGATAATACCAAAAATTTAGGAGAGGAAATTGCAGAAAAAACGAATGCTATATTGGTACAAACGATGGGCAATAAAATTACCTTATACCGTGCACGTAAAAAAAATAGCAAAATCGTTCTTCCTTAATAGAAAAAGCCCCTTAAAGCTTGGTTTATCCCTTGCTTTAAGAGGGTTTTATTTCGTTTTTTATTTGATTTTTACTTATATTATAATATATCTCTAATAAAAATAGCATTCCCTTCTTCATCATAAATACGTAAATTAGGGAAGATCTTTTCCATTCTGCTATTACTAAAAAGTCTTTCGTGGATGGTCGGTTTTTCCTCAATAGAGTATCCTTCCTGCTTATTTTCGTATGCAGCATAAGCTCTCCCGCGTATATCCACTGATTGCCCATACAGTTAGCATAGCATCTATTACAAAGAATACGTATAACGCTATTTCTAATTTTTTCTTTATATTTTTTTGTATTTTCTCTACACCTTTATCTATCCATGGTTTAAAAATTCTAATTAGTACAACAGCTAAAAAGCCCCAAAAGATGCTATAGACCAAGCTTACTCTTCCATTTAAATGATATTTTGCATAGGAATAATCCCAGAATCGATTACCATATACTGCTTCTAGCATATAGCTTAATACATATTCTATGAAGGTGCCTAAAGATGCACCAAATACAAATAATTTGATTTTACTATCTTGATATCTTGTGAGTAGTAAAATAAAGATAACCGCTCCTACTCCATAAATGGGGCAAAATGGTCCTAATATTAACCCTTTTCTACTTTCCCATTTTTGCATTGTAACATATCCATATACAGTTTCTAATATTAAACCTAATATGCTAAATATTAGAAAATACCAGATTATCATAGAATAATCTACAGTATTTTTTGCTTTTTGTTCATCTTTTTCCACTTTTGTTGGCACTCCTTTCTCAAGACACCAATTTGCTTCATCTTTTTCTATAGTATCCATTATAGCGTACTTTTATGTGTTTTTCTATGTTTTTTTATTTTTTTTACTGTTTTTATTGACTTTTCTTTTAAATCGTGCTATTATACTTTATGCATGGTTCAGTAGCTCAGCTGGATAGAGCAACGGATTTCTAATCCGTGGGTCGGGGGTTCGAATCCCTCCTGGATCACCAAGCTAGTCTTATACAAATTTTTTATATAAGACTTCAGATTGTTGACAAAGTATATAAAAATATTTTGCTCAATAATCTTTTTTTTATTTTTTGCATTTTTTTCTTGGGATTTTTCCTAAAATTTTATATAATTTCATTAAATTCAGTAAATAATGGGAATC
>CALXBX010000049.1 GCA_944386655.1 uncultured Clostridia bacterium
TTTTATTTTTGGATGAAATACAATCTTGTCCAAATGCAAGAACGGCATTGAAAAGTTTTGCTTTAGATGGCAGAATTGATGTAATTTCATCTGGCTCATTATTAGGTTTATACTATAAAGAAGTAACCTCATATCCAGTAGGTTATGAAAGAGTTATAGATTTATATCCATTAGATTTTGAAGAATTTTTATGGGGAATAGGCATTAAAAAAGAAACTGTAAATTATGCAAAGGATTGTTTTAAAAATATCAAACCAATGGATGAATACGTAATGAAACAATTAGCAGAACAATTTAAAATGTATATGCTAGTTGGAGGAATGCCTAATGTAGTAAATGAATATGTACAAACCAGTAGTTTGTCAAAAGTATTAATTTTTCAAAAAGCCATTGTAGAAAATTATTTGATAGATGTTGTAAAATTTGCTGAAACTAGTAATAAACAAAAAATTATAAATACATTTAACAGTATACCAATACAATTATCAAAAAAGAATAAGAAATTTTTGTTTTCAGAAATAAAAGAAGATGAAGAAAACGTTGGAGAGAGAAAATATGCATCATCGATAGAATGGTTAAAAGATGCAGGAATTATTAATTTTTGCTATAACTTATCTGAGCCAGCATTGCCTTTAATATCAAATATACGATTAAATTGTTTTAAAATATATATGAGAGATACAGGATTATTAGTGTCTATGTTAGAAGAAGGAACACAGAAAGCAATTTTAGATGATGATTTATATATTAATCAAGGAGCACTATTAGAAAATGTATGTGCTGAAGAAATAGCTACGAGGCACAGTAAATTAATGTATTTTGAAAGAAAAAGTACTCTAGAGATTGATTTTGTATTAAATATAGATGGAAAAGTTACAGCAATTGAGGTTAAATCTGGAAAAAATAAGCAGGCAAAATCTTTGAAATCAATTATACAAAATTATAAAACAGTAACAAGATATATGAAATTTGAAAATGATTGTAATATATATAAAGATGAAGAGAATATAGAACATTATCCATTATTTATGATTATGTTTGTATAAGTTTGAATAATCCTAAGAGAGGTCGCTTTTTTAGCGACCTCAAACCATTTTATAACTCAATCCTAGGCTGATACCTCTCAAGCCACATATTCACTTGACAAAGGTATGCCATAAGTTGAGGACCAGTCATCAATTGACCAAACCATGGTCTTGTAAATGCCTTGCCATCTGTTTCTAAAATATTTAAAATGTATTCTCTATTTAATAAATCATTAATAGGAGCGTTTTTATCTTCCATAATCTTAGTAAGCATTTGTTTTACTCTAGCTAAATACGTAGGGTTCCATGTTTTAGGGTAAGGGCTTTTCTTTCTATCTACAATCTCCGAAGGCAAAATATCTTTCATAATATAGCGAAGCAATCCTTTTTCTCTACCATTTAATGCCTTTATTTCCCAAGGAATATTCCAAACATATTGTGCCAAACGATAATCACAGAAAGGAACTCTTAGCTCGAAACCGTTATACATAGCCATTTTATCACTACGGTCTAATAAGGTTTGCATAAACCAATTTAGTGTTAAATGAGAGATTCTTCTTTTTTCTGCTGTTTCGTCAGAATCTGTATCTAATATGGTAACTTCAGATAAGCTTTCACGATAACGAAAATCAATATAATCTTTTAAGTTTACTTCTTTCGCAATAGCAGGATTTAATAATTGTTGTCGTTCTGTTAGAGCAATAGACCATGGGAAAGTTCCACTCTTTAGGGCATCCTCACGGAAAAACCATGGATAACCGCCAAATATTTCGTCTGCACACTCTCCCGTAAGAGAAACGGTTGCCTCTGGTTTTACATTTTTACAGAAAAGAAGAAGAGAGGAATCCACATCTGCCATACCAGGATAATCACGAGCAATCATGGCATCCTCTAAAGCATCTGCTAGTTCTGGTGTATCTAGTACAATGGCTTTATGTTTGGTATGCAATTTTTGTGTCATGAGAGATATATAGTAGTTGTCTGAGTTTGGCTGAAAGTCTGTTTTTTGGAAATTTTTATCATTGTCCACATAATCTACAGAATACGTATTTAATGGTGGCAGACCATTTTGTTTGCAATAGTTTGCAGCATATAAAGTAATAATACTAGAATCTAGCCCACCAGAAAGGAAAGTGCAAAGAGGAACGTCCGATACTAATTGTCTTGTAATAGAGTCCTCTAGCAAATAACGAACTTTCTCGCAAGTGGTTCCAAAACTGTCTGTATGAGGTTTGCTCTCTAATTTCCAATAACGGTGAATTTGCAAACCATTTGCATTCCAAATGCCAAAATGAGCAGGGCGAATTTCAAAAATATTTTTAAAAATACCATTGCCAGAAGTATGACAAGGACCTAAACCAAATAGTTCTCCAATACCTTCTTTATCTATTTTTGCTTCTATATGAGGGAAAGCAAATAGAGCTTTTACTTCTGAGGCAAACACAAAAGTGTCGTCTTTTACTGTATAATAAAATGGTTTTACACCAAAATGGTCTCTAGCAAAGAATAATTCTTGCTTTTTCGAATTCCAAATAGCAAAAGCAAAAATACCATTCATTTTATGCACAATTTCATAACCCCAATGAATAAATCCTTTTAATAGAACTTCTGTATCTGAATGGGTTTCAAAGGTAAAATCAGCTTCTTCTAGTTCCTGTTTTAATTCTTTTGTATTATATAATTGTCCGTTATAGACAATGGTGTAAGTACTTTCATGATAGCAGAAGCTCATTGGTTGCTTTCCACCTTCTGGGTCGATTACAATCAATCTCTTATGTCCCATTGCTGCGTGCTTATCTTGATATAGTCCGTCTTCGTCTGGTCCACGTCTGGCAATGGTCTGCATCATGTCTTCTAGAATTTCTTTATCATTTGCTGTTTTTATATTTCTCTTTAAGTTAACAAAACCTACAATTCCACACATATTACATTCTCCTTTATATTGTTTAGTATATGCAAAAATGAAAAAAAGTTGAAAAAAAGTTGCACAGAAAAAAACTTAGTGATAGAATAATTTTGTACCTAAGAGGAAACACTTTAAAAAGAAATAAAATAAAGGAGGAAATTACAAATGAGTACAACAAGATTTGTTTTAAATGAAACTTCCTATTTTGGAAGAGGGGCAAGAGAAGTGTTGCCAGAGGAAATTAAAAATAGAGGATTTAAAAAGGTTTTAGTAGTAACCGATAAGTCTTTGTTTGAAGTAGGTGTTACTGCAAAAGTTTTAGAGATGTTAGATAATGCAGGAATTAGCTATGAGGTTTTTCATGATGTAAAACCAAATCCTACTGTACAAAATGCAACAGAAGGAATAAAGAAATGTAGAGAATCAGGAGCAGATGCCATTGTAGCAGTAGGTGGAGGTTCTTCTATGGATACAGCAAAATGTATCGGAATTGTTATGACTAATCCAGATAGAGAAGATATTGTTTCTTTAAATGGACCATCTAATACAAAGAATAAATCTATGCCAATTATTGCACTTCCTACTACAGCAGGAACAGCAGCAGAAGTTACAATTAACTATGTTATTACAGATGAAGAAAAAGAAATAAAAATGGTATGCGTAGATCCACACGATATTCCAATTGTTGCCATTGTAGATACAGAACTTATGGAATCTATGCCAAAATCCATTGCGGCTTCTACTGGTATGGATGCTTTAACACATGGTATTGAAGGATATATTACTAAGGATCGCAACCTTATGTCTCAAATGTTTTCTATGAAAGGAATTAAATTAATTTATGAAAATTTAGAGAAAGCAGTTAATGAAAAAGATCCAGAAGCAGTAGAAAAAATGGGTTATGGTCAATATATTGTAGGAATGGGATTTTCTAATGTGGGATTAGGAATTGTACATTCTATGGCCCATCAATTAGGTGCTGTTTATGATACACCACATGGACTTGCTAATGCTATTTTATTACCAACAGTTATGAAGTTTAATGGTGATGTGTCTTACGAGCAATATAGAGAGATTTTAATAGAAGCAATGGGAGTAGATGCAAGGAGATTTACAAAAGAAGAAGTTATCAATACTTTCATTGAAAAAATTAAAGATTTATCAGAAAAAGTAGGAATTACACAAACAGTTAGTGAAGTAGGAGCAAGAGAAGAAGATATTCCAATGCTTGCAGAAAAAGCTATGGCGGATCCTTGTAAACCAGGAAACCCTAGAGAAGTAAGCAAGGAAGATTTTGAAGAATTATTTAGACTTGCTTGGTAAAAGGAAATAGAAAAGACCAAGGAGGTTGCATTGTTGCAACCTCCTTTAAAAACGGCGATATTTAGTTTTTTATGACTGTTGCTGGTAGGAGAAATCAATGCCAGAGTTGGCAAGGTTTTCCATACAAGACTGCAAATCAGAGGTAATAGGAAGATGATTTTCTTCCTCAATGCGATGGAGGAATTCCTCCAAATCACCACCATGTTGCACATAAATTCTTTCAGCTTCCATAAAAAAATACCTCCTGTTTATTTTCCCGTTCTTGACAGGGAATATACTTATTATATTATACAAATGGTAAAAATACAAGTAGCAAAATAAAATTTTCTGTAAACTATTGCAAATAACGAGAGAAAGTAATATAATAGACGTTACCAAAATTATAAGGAGGGCATAATAATATGCAAGAGGGCATCAACATCCAGTCACGGAGAGTAACTCTTCGAGATTGCAAAGTGACAGACTTGAAGGATTTTTGTGTTTTACAGTGTATGGCTATTCCAAAAAAACAGAGGAAAAAGCAGATTATTCAAAGAGAAAGTGAGTTATTAAAAGAGCTTACCGACTCTAATGGGAATCTGATCTTAGTAGCCATCTTAGATGAAACCAAAAGGGTGATTGGTCTGATTCACATGCAGTGTTTGGAGATGGAAACAACCATTTCGTTGGATATCTCCGTTCCAGAGGAGATGAAAATGTATGGGTACGGTACGGAAGCGCTACACCAGTTCATCAAAGCGGAAAGAGAAAAATTTGAAAGAATTGAGCTCAATCCGAGCAATTCCATTGTGGCAAGATATATCCAAGAGAGAGGAGTAATTCCTCCGGTTGTGCTGAAAGAGCAGTAAAATGTCCGAAAGAGGCACCGAAATTTAGGCGCCTCTTTTCCATGTAAAAAAAATGTAAAATTTTTATGAAAAATGTTGTACAAATAAAGGCGAATTGATATAATAAAACTAGAATAAAAAACAAAGGAGGAACTTATATGTTAAAATCAAATATAGGTTGGAGCACACAAGCAGATAGTTTTGAAGCAGGAAGAGCCTCAGCAAAAAAGGCTGTAGAAGATCTTATGCAAACAAAGGTTGCCTTTTTATATACTTCAGCAGATAATAATGTAGAAGAAGTATTAAAAGGTGCTAAAGCAGAATTGGGAACAGCGCCAATTATTGGATGTACTTCTAGTGGAGGTATTATTGTACCAGACGGCTATATTACATCAGAGAATGGATTTGCAGGAATATTAGCCATAGGAGATCCAGACACAGCAGTAGGGGTGGCAGGTTCTAGTAAAGAAAAATCAGCAAGAGAAACAGGAAGAAAAGTAGCAAAAGAAGCAATGGAGAAAGTAGGAACAGACCATGTTCCAGCATATTTTTATATGGTAGCATCTCCAGGAGAAGAAGAAGATTACTTAAAAGGAATAGAGGATGTCATTGGTAGAGTTCCTTTCTTTGGAGGAAGTGCAGCAGATAATACTGTATCTGGAGAATGGAAAATCTTCACAAATGAAGGTGTTTTCTCAGATGGTGTTGCAGTAGCATTTTTCTATACCAACAAACCAATGGCAAATGTATATACAGGAGCATACCATGAAACAGTAAATTCTGGTATTATTACTAAGTTAGATGGAAAAAGAACATTGGTAGAAATTGATGGAGAGCCAGCTCTTAAAAAATATCAAAAATGGACAGGAAAAGCCTTAAAAGATCTAAAAGGTGGAAATTTACTTTCTGCAACCATTACAGCACCTTTAGGTGTAAAAGATAGACTAGGAGACTTAATTGCTATTCGCCATCCAATGTCTTCTAATGAAGATTATTCTATGAATATTGGAAATCATTTAGCAGTAAATACAGCAGTGATTCAAATGGAAGCAACTGTAGATGAATTAATTGATTCTACAGGAAAAACATTAAAAGAAGTAAGAAAAGAATTATCAGAAGAAGTAGGAGCTTATTTATTAGTACATTGTGGAGGAAGAAAATTAGGTATTGGAGATAGAATTGATGAAGTAGCAAAACAATTAAAGAAAGAAGCAAAAGGTGTACCATTTATGACAATCTTTACTTTTGGTGAATATGGTTCTAAAGAACATGGTGCAAATACTTGTGGAGGTTTAATGTTATCTTTCACAGGATTTGGAAAATGAAGAGAAGAGGAAGGAAAGCAACAAGGAAGAGCAAGTCTTGCTTTCCTTTCGCCTAACGGCACAGATAAACCAATTGTAAAGAAAAAAGGAGGAAATGGTATGAAAAATTTAATTGGCTATGAATGGAAAGATGCTAGTAATGGAGCTATTATTGAAGTAGTAAATCCTGCTAAACAAGAATTAATAGATACTGTACCAAATGTAACTTTGGAAGATGTAGATACAGCCGTAAAAGTAGCTCAAATAGAGCAAAAAAAGTGGGAAAAAGTATCTATTTATGATAGAGCAGATATTTTATATAAATTTGTAGATTTAGTAGAAGAAAATAAAGAAAGATTGGCAAGACTATTATCTGATGAAACAGGAAAACCAATTAAAGAAGCAAGGGGAGAAATTGCTAATGTAAGAATTGGTGTAAGAGGTTTTGTAGAAAAAGCAAAACATTTATATGATAATAGTGTTCCTGTAGGACAAGAAGCAGGGCAAGAAAAAACAATGCAAGTAACCAAAAGATATCCTTTAGGAGTTATTGCAGCGATTATTCCATTTAATTTCCCAAGCGACTTATTCTGCCAAAAAGTACCACCTGCCTTAATGATGGGAAATAGTATTATTGTAAAACCATCTAATTACAATCCGCTTACTTTAATAGAATACGTAAAATTAATGATTGAAGCAGGTGTGCCAGCAGGGGTTATTCAAGTGTTAACAGGAGATGGACCTATTGTTGGACAAGCATTAGCAGGTCATCCAGGAGTACATTTAGTATCTTTAACGGGAGGAACAGCAGCAGGTATTCAAACAATGGGAACAGCTTCTAAAAATTTAACACATGTTATGCTAGAACTAGGTGGAAATGATGCTTTCATCTTCCTAGAAGATGGAGATATGGATTTAGCCGTAAAAGAAACCATTTGGGGGCGTCTATATAATGGAGGACAAGTATGCTGTGCAAGTAAAAGATTTTTAATTCATAACAGCAGAAAAGCAGAATTTATTAGTAGAATGAAAGAAGTCATAGAAAACTTAAAAGTAGGAGACCAAAGTAAGGAAGATACCGATATGGGACCAATGGTAAATATCAATGCAGCAAAGCGTATAGAAGAACAAGTAAATCAAATGGTGGCAGAAGGAGCAAACATTGTTTGCGGAGGAAAAAGAGAAGATGCATACTATTATCCAACCATTTTAGACAATGTTACAAAGGATATGGAAGTAGCAAAAGATATGGAAATATTTGGTCCAGTAATCTCTGTAATTGGATTTGATACCATAGACGAAGCTATAGAAATTGCAAATCAATCTTCTTATGGACTATGTGGCTGCGTATTTACTAACAATTATCCACTTGGTATGCAAATTGCAGATAAATTAGAATGTGGAGGAGCAGTCATTAATGGAGCAAGCTTTTATCGTTCTTTTGAAATGCCTTTTGGTGGATGGAAACATAGCGGAATTGGAAATGAAGGTGTAATGACAACTCTACAAGAAATGAGCAGATTAAAAACAATTGTTATGAAAAATATATTGGATTAAAAGATACCGGGCAAAAAGGCTTTAGAAAGGCGGAGACAAATAGCCGTCTTTCTAAATTTTTGCCGCCAAAACTATTGACAAATATGAAAAAGATTAGTATAATTTTAAAGTACTAAAAAATAAAACTATGTAATAAAACATATATACATAAAGATAAGCGCAAGGGAGGGAAAGTAAAATGGCACAACCAAAAAGAAGATGGTCAAAAGCAAGAACAGGTTTAAAAAGATCTACATGGAAATTAGAAAAACAAAACTTAGTAGAATGTTCTCATTGTCATGAAATGATAATGCAACATAGAGTTTGCCCAAATTGTGGATACTATAATGGAAAAGAAGTAGTTTCTAAAAAAGAAGCTTAAAAAGCAAATAAACCAATTAAAAAGAAATACAGCACTAGATGCTGTTTTTTTGTTGCTTTTTCATAAAAAAATAAAAAAAGTCTTTTCTTCTAAAAAGGGGAATGATATAATGCAAAAGTAAATGAACTAAGCGAAGGGAAGGAAAAGCATGCAAAAGATAATGACGCAATTGAAGGAAAATAAAAAAATTCATTATATACTCCTTATTCTGATAGGAGCTTTATTGAGTATAGGACTTTTTAAAATACAAATTAGAGATACACATGATGGTTTTTTGCACTTAATTCGATTAATTAAAACAGATGAAATGCTAAAATTGGGAGAATTTCCAATGGTTATGCCGGGTATTTGCAATGGTGCAGGATATGCTATGAACTTGTTTTATCCACCACTTGCTACCTATTTACCGCTTCTTGTGAAAATGTTTGTTCCAAGTTATGCTACTGCACTAAAATTGTTTGGAGCAATATGTATTATTGTTTCAGGTATTACCATGTATCAGTTTGCATTTCAGGTAAGCAAAAAAAGAAGTATTGCTTTTTTTGCAGCATTTATTTATATGATAGCACCTTATAAACTAGCTAATGTATATAAAAGATATGCCATAGGTGAATTTATGGCACTTGCCTTTATTCCATGGGTGTTTTTGGGATTGTATAATCTTCTACAAGAAGATGGAAAGAAGCATTATTTTATAGCAATACGGAGCTATTGGATTAATGCTAAGTCATACAATATCTACTTTATATACAGCAATTTTTGCTTTTTTCTACCTTCTATTTTTTATAAAAAAGTTAAAAGAAAAAGAAGTACTCATCAAGATAGGAATCAATATTGTTTTTATTTTGTTGGTAAGTGCCTGTTTCTGGATGCCTCTGTTAGAAGCACAAGCAAGTGCAGACTATGCTATTTTTGATGATGGCATTATGGTTACCAATAGTGAATATGTACAACAAGGAGCATTAGATTTTTATCAAATTTTTACCAATAAGCAAGAAGAAAATGGCACTACTTTCCTAATAGGAATACCAACTTTGTTATTGATTGTGACAAGTATTTATACCATTCGAAAAGTAGATAGAAAATATAAAGATACTTATATTATTTTCTTACTATTTTCTTATATTAGCTTATTTATGTGCTTTAAGTTCTTTCCATGGAAATGGATGCCAAACATTTTGTGTAAATTGCAGTATGCATGGCGTATGATGGGCTTTTTTGACTTCTTTATAGCATTTGTATGTGGTGTAAATGCAGTCATCTTATTACAAGCATTAAAAAAGAAAGAAAAATGGAAATATGGAATTAGTATAGCTTTTATTTTGGTTTCTATTGTATATACATCAAATGTAATGCAAATGTTTTATACAAAAGATGATACGGTAGATGCTGAATATGAGGATTATATTCGAAATGCAAAAACTTTATCTCATTTTCAAATTAATCGTGAATATTTGCCAGTAAAGGCTATTTTAGAACAAAGAACCTATATGCTAGACAAAGAAGATAAAACTGATGTACTAGAAGGAAAGGCTAGCATTATGCAAGAAGAAAAAGAGGGACTACATATGGAAATACAAATAGAAGATTTACAAGCAGGTACTAGATTAGAATTTCCTTATATTTATTATCCGGGTTACGAAATAGTGTTAGAAAAAGAAAACACAGATAAATTCGTATTGAAAGATGAGGAATCTGTTCATGGCTATCTTAGTGTATATATAACAGAAGATATAGACAAAGCTACTATCCGTGTAAATTATGTGAGTACATGGATTACAAAAATTTCTTATGGTATTAGTTTAGTAGCACTTATTGGCTTTATTTTCTATATAGCAAAGCAAAACAAAAAGGAGAAAGTAAATGGAAAATCCTAAAATAAAAATCAATAAACTAGCATTATTTTTTATTCTATTGATGTCTATATTTGTGAGCTTTCCATTACTTAGCTCTCAATTAGATATTACTTATGATGATGGAATACAACATATTTGTAGGTTAATGGGAACCTATGAGTCTATTGAAGAAGGACAGAGTTTTCCCGTTATTATGTCTGCCTTCTGCAATGGATTTGGTTATTCATGGAATTTGTTTTATAGCCCTTTTACGGCATTTGCACCGCTTCTTTTTAAGTGGATTGGATTTTCCTTTGCAGGATGTATCAAACTATTTATGTTTGCGGTTACCTTTTTTACAGGGCTTTCCATGTATCAATGTGTAAAAGAAATCAGCAAGAATTCTAAAATTGCCATTGTGGCAGCAATGCTTTATATTGTAGCACCATATCGATTAACGGACATGTATATTCGCTATGCGTTGGCAGAACTTACTTCATTTCTATTTTTACCATGGATATTTTTAGGATTGTACCGTATTTTCTATCAAAAGCGAAAAAGGGACTATTTATTAGCGATTAGTACAATAGGGCTTATTTTAACCCATACAGTAATTACCATGTATACAGCTATCTTTTGTTTTATTTATGTACTATTACATATCAAAAGATTAAAAAACAAAAAAGTAGTAAAGCAACTAGCGGTAAATTTAGTGTTTGCTGTTGTGATTACTAGCTTTTTCTGGATGCCACTTTTAGAGACAAAACAGAGTGCAGAATATGAAGTATTTCAGCCTGGTAGAATGGAAAGAACAGAAGTATTAATTGCTTATAAATTAGATATAACAGACTTGTTATTTACCAAACCAGACGGTGGAATGATTTATGAAATTGGTTTCTTAAGCTTAATAGGGCTTGCCCTAACACCAATAGCCATAAAAAAAATGAGAAAAAATAAAAAACAAATGGCATTTTTATATAAAACCTATATTTTTATGCTCATAGCAGGAGTTATTTCTGTTGTGATGACTTTAAAAATCTTTCCATTTGAGCATTTGCCATCTATTTTAAAGATGTTACAATTCAGTTTCCGCATGCTAGAATTCTCTTGCTTTTTCTTTGGCGTAGTAGTGGCAATCAATTTAGGAATGGTAATTCGAGATTTTAGTATCAAGGATGTTGGCATATTAGGTGTAGTACTTATGATATTAACCTCCTTTTTTAGCACACATTTGCGTTATTTAGAAGAATTTGACGAAAATGTGTTGTGGCCAGCAGTTCCGCTAACGGCAGAAACAGGAAGAGTACATGCCGGAATGGCAAGTATGGAGTATTTGCCTAGTAAGGCATTCCAAAATAGAAGTTATGTAGAAGAAAGAGACCAAAGCGTAAAAGTATTACAAGGAAGCGCACAAATAGAAAACGAGCAAAAAGAAAATACAAATTTCAATTTTGAAATACAATATGTCGTAGAAGAAAGTTTGCTAGAATTACCATATATTTATTATCCAGGCTACCAAGTGACTTTGCAAAAAGAAGATGGTAGTAAAGTAGAACTAAAAACCTTAGAAACAGAAAATGGATTTGTGGGAATAGAAATTCCAGTGTTAGAGAAAGCTACCGTGCAAGTACAATATGCAGGAACATGGATTATGAAAATATCTGCTGTTATTTCTTTTATCGGACTTTGTGTTCTTGTGGGATGGAAAATAAAGTATAGTCCGAGAATATAGTCGAAAAATGTCAATGTCTCATTTAAGTCAGGGTTAAATGAGACATGTCACAAAAATGTCAGGGATGAATGGGACACCTTGACGTAAACCAAAAAATGAGATAAAATGAGGCTGTAAAAAAAGGAGTGAAAAGAATGAAACCAACTGTTGCTATAGTAGGAAGGCCAAATGTAGGAAAATCTACCTTTTTTAATTATATTGCAGGAAAACGTATTTCTATTGTGGAGGATGAGCCGGGTGTTACAAGAGATAGGGTTTATGCTGAAGCAAATTGGAGAGGAAAATCGTTTTATTTAGTAGATACAGGAGGAATTGAGCCAGAAAGCAATGATGTGATTTTATCACAAATGCGTGAGCAAGCAAACATTGCCATGGAACTTGCAGATGTGATTGTATTTATTACAGATGTAAAGCAAGGGGTTACGGCAGACGATAAAGAAATTAGTTTAATGCTAAAAAAATCTAAGAAGCCTATCATTTTAGTATGTAATAAAGCAGATCAATATGGTGAGACTATGCCAGAGGTATATGAATTTTATCATTTAGGACTAGGAGATCCTTATCCTGTATCTTCTGTAAATGCTATTGGCATTGGTGATGTTTTGGATGCCATTTATGAAAAATTGCCAAAAGAAGAGGAAGACCAAGAAGATGAGACTATTAAGGTGGCAGTAATAGGAAAGCCAAATGTAGGAAAATCTTCTTTGATTAATAAAATTTTAGGAGAAAATAGAGTAATTGTAAGCGACATAGCAGGAACTACCAGAGATGCGATTGATTCTCCTTTTGAAAATGAATTTGGAAAATATGTTTTTATTGATACAGCGGGCATTAGGAGAAAAAGTAAGGTAGAAGAGAAAATTGAAAAATACAGTGTGATGAGAAGTTTAATGGCAGTAGAAAGAGCGGATGTGTGTCTTATTTTAATTGATGCCAACGAAGGAGTTACCCAGCAAGATACCAAAATTGCAGGAGAGGCGCATGAGGCAGGAAAAGGCATTATTATTGTGGTAAATAAATGGGATACGATAGAAAAAGATGACAAGTCTACAGAGAAGTATAAAAAACAAATTTATCAAGACTTACCTTATTTAGCATATGCACCTATTCTATTTATTTCTGCTAAAACAGGACAACGAGTAAGAAAATTATTTGAAATGATTAATCAAGTGGCAAATAAAAATGCGATGCGTGTTTCTACAGCAGTACTAAATCAAGTACTAAATGAAGCAATTGCTATTACACAGCCACCAACAGATAAAGGAAAAAGGTTAAAAATTTATTACATGACACAGGCTGCTACAAAACCACCTACGTTTGTGGTTTTTGTAAATGATAAAAAACTATTTCACTTTTCTTATGAGAGATATTTAGTCAACCAAATTCGTAAAGAATTTGATTTAACAGGTACGCCTATTCGTATGATGGTAAGAGAGAAAAGTGATAAAGATGCACAAAAATAAGCAAAGCAAGAGGCATCTAGAAAATATAAAAAAGAAAGAAGGATGAAAATATGGTAGCAATGATGATTGTATCGGTTATTGCCTATTTATTAGGTAGCATTAGTTTTTCTGTAATTATCAGCAAAAAAATGGCTGGTTTTGATGTAAGAGAAAAAGGAAGTGGAAATGCAGGAACCACAAATGTACTTCGTACCGTAGGGAAAAAAGCTTCTTTAATTACTTTGATATGTGACATTTTAAAAGGTGTAGTAGCTGTTTTAATAGCATATATTACAGGTCTTATTACCAAAGAAGGAGCAGATACTTTAGTACAACTTGCTGCAATTTTTGTTGTATTAGGACATACTTTTCCTATTTTCTTTGGATTTAAAGGAGGAAAAGGAGTAGCAACAGCATTAGGTGTATTATTAATGATAAATTGGCACATCGGTCTTATCTGCTTAATATTTGCTTTAGTATTAATGATACTTACAAAGATGGTGTCTTTAGGTTCTGTAGGAGCAGCTATTTTATATCCCATTTTAGTACTATGTATGCCAGAATCTACTGGATATTTGGTACCAGGTAGCCATTTCAACTATATTGTTTTTTCTATTATCTTGGCAGCTATTGTTATATTTAATCATAGAAGCAATATAAAGAGATTACTTTCTGGAACAGAAAACAAATTAGATTTTAAAAAGATAAAATAGGAAAATAAAACATATAAAAAGCAAGGGTATAATGAAACTTTGAAATATTATGCCCTCTATTTTTATTAGAAAAAATATACGAAAGGAAGAAAAATAATGAAGAAAATAGCCATAATAGGAAGTGGAAGTTGGGGAGTAGCACTTGCCATCCATTTAGCAAAAATGGGACATTCTATAAAAATATGGTCCTATATGGAGGAGGAAGCAGATTTTATTAATAAGGAAAGAAAGTGCAAGTTTCTTCCAGGAGTAAACATACCAGAAGGTGTGAGGTGTACTACTTCTTATGAAGAAGCTATAAATGGAAGTGAAATTATTCTGCATGTAACACCATCTAAGTTTACAAGAAGTACAGTTAGAGAATATAAAGCTTATGTTACGAATCAAATTGTGGTAATTTGTACAAAAGGATTTGAAAAAGAAACGCTTTCCACTTTAGATGTTGTGTTAAAAGAAGAAATGCCAGAGACAAGACTTGCTGTGCTATCCGGACCAAGTCATGCAGAAGAGGTGTCTAGAGCAATTCCTACTGCTATGGTAATTGCAGCAGAGAATAAAGAAGACGCTAAATTTCTGCAAGATGTATTTATGAATGAAAATTTAAGAGTGTACACTTCTGATGATATGAGGGGAATGGAATTAGGAGGAGCTTTAAAAAATATTATTGCTTTTTGTGCAGGTGTGGCAGCAGGAATTGGATTAGGAGATAATACTTTTGCCGCTTTAATTACAAGAGGATTAGGAGAAATTGCAAGGTTGGGAACCATATTAGGAGGCAAAAAAGAAACTTTTTATGGGTTAACAGGACTTGGAGACTTAATTGTAACATGCCTTAGCGAGCATAGTAGAAATAGAAGAGCAGGAAAGCTAATAGGACAAGGAAAAACACTAGAAGAAGCAAGAGCAGAAATTGGTATGGTAATAGAAGGCGTAGATAATATAGAGGTAGCCTATGAACTATCACAAAAATATCATGTAGAAATGCCAATTGTAGAAACTGTATATGCTATGCTATATCATCATTTAGATCCAAAAGTGGCAGTTAATCAATTAATGACAAGAGAAAAAAAAGACGAAATGTAAGCTTTGCAATTTAGGGACGTTCCTTAAATTGCATGGAAAGGGAAAATAGAAAATGAAGTTTTTAATACAAAGAGTAAAAAAAGCAAAAGTGACAGTGGATGGAGAAACAACTGGTGAGATAGGAAAAGGTTTTTTGGTATTGGTAGGAGTAGGACCAAATGATACAGAAGAAGTTGCAGATTATTTGGTACAAAAATTAATTAAATTACGTGTGTTTGAAGACGAAAATGGAAAGATGAATTTGGCTTTAAAAGATATACAAGGAAGCCTTTTAATGGTTTCTCAATTTACTTTATACGCAGATTGTTCAGGAGGAAATAGACCAAGTTTTATAGGAGCTGCTAAGCCAGAGAAAGCAAATGCTTTGTATGAATACTGTATGGAAGAGTGCAAAAAGCAAGGAATAGAGGTTCAACATGGCATTTTTGGAGCAGATATGCAAGTAGAACTAATTAATGACGGACCAGTTACGATTTTATTAGAAAAAGAAGCTTAATAAGGAAAACGCTCATAAAGATAACGTATAATTTCATCAGCATTTTGTTCCGTTACATTAATAAAAATATCTTTATCCATACTAATCCACATATTAATAGGATAATTTTGGCTATTTTCGGCGAAAATACCAATAATATCTGCTATTTCTATAGGATTTTCGTATACGTGTTCCCATTCTAAGGTATCTTTAGATAAGTTAAGAGGGGAAGACGTATTTTTTTGAGTATTTTTTTGCGTATTTTCCTCACTATCTTGATAAAATTTTTGTAAAAAACGAGCAATTTCATTTTCGACATTACTGTATAATCTAACAATTGTATACATGTTTTTCTCCTTTATTTTTTCTAATCTTAGTATTTTATATTTTTTTGTAACTATACAAGGAATAAAATGCAATTTTTTTATGCATACTATTTTTAAAGGAGAATGCGTATGAAGAAGAATGTATGGAAAAATGTGGGAATTGTTCTTGTTGTTATTGTATTTTTTGCTGTTCTATTTTTTTCTATTTCTGGTTTTGGGAAACAATCCGAAACAGATATCAAGGAGAAAATAAGAGCAGAACTCTCCTATATGGATGATAGTATTTTATCGATGAGTTATCAGCTAACAGGAGTGAACTTAGCAGATTATATTATTATGAAAGAACAAGAATCCTCTAGTAATAGTAATGAACAATCTAATGAGCAAAGTGGTCAATCTAATACTAGCTCTTCAGAAGAGCAAAGTTCTACCTCTAGTTCAGAAGGGCAAAAATCTAAAGAAAATGTACAAAGTGACAGTAGTGAAAGTAATGTAAAGTTTAGCCTAAAAGAGCAAAGTACTTTGGATACTACCAAAAACAATACCGTTGATTGGGAAACGTTAAGGTTTGATACAGAACTGCTTTATTCTAGTTGGACAAGTTTTTTAGTAGATTTACATGCTACACAAAATGTGAAGAATGAGGATATACTAGCTTTTAGTGCGGAAATGGACAATTTAATGATAAAAGTGAAAGAAGAAAATAAAAATGATGCATTAATTGTATTGTCCAATTTATACAGCTATATTCCTCTTTATGCAGAAAACATTTTAACAGAGCAAACGAAGCAAGTAAATTTGTATCGTACAAAATCTTGTATTTTAACTTGTAGTGTATTAGTGGAACAGGAAAAATGGGAAGAGATTCCACCACAAATGGCAAAAGCACAAGAATATTTTTCTAGTATTGTAAGTCAAACCTTGACAAATGAAAATATGCAGAATAAACTTAATAAAAGTTATGTATTGCTAAATGAATTAAATAGTGCAATTGCATTGAAAGATAGGGAAGTTTTTTATGTAAAATATGAGAATTTGATGGAAAATATGCAATATTTAGATTTTTCATAAGAGAATAATAAAGAGCGTAAGATAAAAAATTTTTCTGTTAAAATTGACAAAAAGTCCAAAACATATTACAATAAAAAAGGAGTAAATTGAATAGTCGCGTATAGCAGGGTCGAAAGGCAGCGTACGAGGAAAGTCCGGGCTCCACAGAGCAAGGATGCTAGATAACGTCTAGTGAGGGTAACCTTAAGGAAAGTGCAACAGAAAAGAACCGCCTCTTTTTGGGAGGTAAGGGTGAAAAGGCGAGGTAAGAGCTCACCGCTTCTTTTGGTGACAAGAGAAGGCCTATGTAAACCCCATCCGGAGCAACACCGTTATAAAAAAGAAAATAAGTTGCTCGCTTTTTTCTTTTTCGTTTATGATGGTGGCTTTGAGCCCTATAGTGATATAGGGAGTAGATAAATGACTATTCACGACAGAACCCGGCTTATAGATTTACTTCTCATATATTTTGTAGAAAATACAGCATATCCTCAGGGATAGGAGCCTGTATTTTTTCTTTTTTATGGGTAGTAGGGTCTAAAAATTCCATTTGGTAACTATGCAATGCTTGTCTACCTATCCAATTGGTATTACCTCCATAAAGTGTATCTCCTAAAAGTGGGTGTCCCATGGAAGATAAATGCACACGAATTTGATGAGTTCTACCAGTTTCTAGTTTGCATAAAAGAATAGAAATAGGCATATCTTGCAATGTATATTCTTGTAATACTTCATAATGCGTAATGGCGCTTTCTCCTAAAGGAGAGATTTCTCGCTCCATAATGCTACCTTCTTTTCTAGCAATTGGTTTATCGATGGTTCCTTTTTTCTTCTCCCAAAAACCTTCTGTAATAGCCAAATAATATTTTTGAAAAGTATTTTGTTTCATTTGTCTAATAAAATTCTCTTGAATATACTCATTTTTTGCGAAAATAACAATGCCAGTAGTATCTGCATCAAGGCGATTGACAGGTCTGATTTTCTTTTTTAAACCAATAGAATCAAAATAAAAGCGAATTCCATTGGATAAGGTATCTGCAAAATGATAACAAGAAGGATGGACAGGCATATGAACGGGTTTATTTACAATAAGATATCCTTCTGTTTCTTTTAATATAGATAAGGGCATAGACGTAGGAACAATATTATCATTTTCTTCTACATAATCCATACAAACCTCTATTCTATCTCCCTCACAAATTTTCTCATTGACAAAACAAGGAGCATGATTTAACAAAATAGCATTTTCTCGTTTTAACTTAGTCAGTAATCGGTGAGAAATGCCAAAATGCGAAAGTAGTACTTCTTTTACAGTAGCATAAGAAGTTTGATTGGCGATATAGGTAAGTGTCATTATTTTTTCTTCTCCTTTTATATATTGCTCTTATTTTAGCATAAATTTCTAAAATAGCAAGAAAAAAGATGAGTAAACTACTTGAAAACAAAGAAAAAAGTGCTATAATATGTGCTACATAATATAGCAAAGAGCTATTGTATAAGGAGGAAGAGATGCACAAAGAAAAGATTTTTTCAGGTAACACAGTAAATCAGGTGGCAGAGCGGTTCGCGAGTATAGTAAGCCAGAATTATTTAAACACATTGCTACTTTGGAAAAACACTGCTATGCAGGATACTGAAGAGGTGGGATACTGGAACCAGAAACTTAAATCAGAGCCAGAAAAGGTGAAAAAACGTACCTATGAAAAAATATTAAAAATTATAGGAGAAATGGATAATCCCTATTTGAAAAGAAAAGGGTTATTTGGAAGAAGAGTTGTTATCAGTATTACACGTTCTTCTGGTTTTTATCGAGACTTGCTAGGTGGTAAAGACATTAAAGGTTCAGTAGAGCCAAATGTAGAGTATTGGATTGACAGAAAGAATCTAACCATTGAAAAGAGAATACATCCAGCTTACAAAAGGCTGTAATTCTCCAATGAAATTCTTAAATAAGAATTTACAAAAGCCCTTTTGAGGATAAAAACTCAAAAGGGCTTAAAAAATTGCTATGGTATATGGAATTTTAAATAAAAGTGTGATATAATAGCCTTCTCACAGAAAGGATGTGTTTAAAACTATGAAAATCAATAACAAGAAAATAATGGCATGGATGATTGTATTTTTATTAGTTATACAACTTGTATTGCCAACAATTACTTTTGCAAATGATGAAGATATTAGTTTAAAGGTTACTTTAAGTAGAAATTCTACTAATAGAAATCAAATTGATATTTTAGCAACAGACAGTAAGTATAACATTACAGAATTAAAGTATGTACATAAATATATTACACTAGAAGAAATTGAATATTTTGAAGGAGATAATAGTGATGTCATTACATTTTCAATTACTCCAAGTCAAAGAGTGGAAGAATCTTTTCTATTAGATGGATATGGACCTTATACCGTATATGCAAAAAATGAACATGGAGACCGCTTCTTAAATAGAATAACCATACAAAGTCCAGCAATTTTACCTCAAATAACATTAGAACAGGTGGAAGGCAATCCTTTGCATTTACATATTAAAGCAAGTAGTACTATAGGAAACATTACCACCATTAAGATAGCAAAAAAAGAAAACTATAGTGATACTGTGGATTTTTCTACACAAGGAACAACGATTTCACATACACCAAGTCAAGAAGTAGATATTACTTATACAGAATTAACAGAGGAAGGGTTATATGCTGTTTATGTAGAAGACGAATATGGCAATAGTGTCATTAGTCAGATTTATTTGGCAAGCCAAAAAACACCTATTACCCTAGAGGTTTCTGAAATGGATGAGAATAGAAATATTCAAATCAAAGTAACAGATGCTATTTCTCCTATTGTCTCTTTGAAAATAGCAAAAGCGGAAGAGATTCAAGATTTTACGGATTTTGAAACAAAAGGAACGATAATTCCTATTACTCCTGGCAAGGAAGTAATAGCAAACTATACTGTTCCAGAGGATGGAACTTATATTATTTATGTAGCAGATGAAGCGGGTTATCAAAAAATGTCACAAAAACGATTTACTACCCAAGAAAAAGTAATGAATGTAGAAATTACGCAAGATGAAAATAATCCGGCAAAATTACAAATTACAGCAACAAATACAATGGCGAATATTGTAGAAATGAAAATAGCTTTAGGAGAGAATATCGATTTAGCTTATTTTGAAGAGAATGGGGAAAATCTTCCTATTACAGAGGGGAAAACAGTAACTGCTAGCTATACATTATCTCAAAATAGTACGGTTAATGTGTACGTAAAAGATGAAGATGGGTATACTTATTTATATACAAAAACTATCATAGGAATAGATAAGCCACTTCCACCACAAGCGCCAATTATTTCTCTATCACAAAACGAAACAAACCCAAAGCAGATTGATGTAGTGGTAAGAGGTCTAGATGCATATATTAGAAGAATAAAATGGGCAGAGGGAGAAAGAGATATAGCATTCTTCGAAACAAATGGTACTCAAATAGAAACAGATACAATTGGAAAGATAATACAAACAGAATTTTTAATTACCAAAACAGGTACTTATACAGTTTATGCCATAGATAATAATGGAAATGAAACAGTAGAGACAATTACGGTTACAAATATAGATGAGACACCAGAGATAGATGGGGAAAAACCTATTATTACAGGAGTAACAGAAGGAAGTATTTATCAAGAACAGGTTGTGCCAGAAGTTACAGACGAACACTTAAAAGAAATTATCTTGCTAAAAGACGGAGAAGAAATAGCCTATGCCAACCAAACACCAATTATAGAAGATGGTAATTATACTTTGGTAGCAAGAGACGAAGCGGGAAATGAAACAACTGTACACTTTAGCATTGATAAAACAGCACCTAGTATTACGGTGCAACTTTCCGAAGTTACGGCAGAGCAAACAGTAAATGTAGATATAACTGTAATAGAGCAAATAACTAGCATAGAAAGTGTGAAGATGGCACAGGGAAGACAAGATGTTAGCTATTTTCAAAATCATGGAACAGATACGAATATTCCAGAAGGACAAAAAGAAATAACAGCCAATACCACAGTGAGTGCAAATGGAATTTATACTGTATATGCAAAAGATGCAGCAGGAAATGAAACAGTAAAAGTATTTGAAGTAGCAGGTATAGATGAGGAAGAGCCAGCTCCTCCTGAAGATACAACACCACCAGCCATTACTATGGAAAAGAATTTAGTGGATAATGGAACAAAAGTAGAAGTAGCTCTTACCATAGAAGATAATGCTTCTTCTATTGAACAAGCAAAAATAGAGGTAGGAAGACAGAATATAGATTATTTTAAAGAACAAGGTAGAGAGATAGAGTTAACAAAGCGAGATAAAACAGCTACAGCTACTTTTGGAATTTTAGCAAATGGAATTTATACTGTATATGCAAAAGATACAGCAGGAAATGAATCAGTATCTATTTTAGAAGTAACGGAAATACAAGAAGAAAAGCCGGAAGAAGATACTACTCCACCTACTATTACTGACGTAGAAGAAGGAAAGACTTATGGTGAAAAAGTAACACCTTCTGTACAGGATGAAAATCTAAAAGAAGTGACTTTATATAAAGATGGTCAAATAGTTACAAGCTATAAACTAGGAGCAAGTATAGAAGAAAATGGTAGTTATACGATTATTGCTGTAGACGAAGCTGGAAATCAAGCACAAGTAAGTTTCAACATAGAAATATCAGAAGAGAATCCAGATGTTCCAGAAAACCCAGATGAAGGGGAAGGTAATTTGCCAGGAGATGGAGAAGAAGAACCAGGAGATAATCATCCGGGAGATGGTGACCAAAATCCTGATGATGGAAACAATCCCGGACAAGATAGTGAAGAAGATAAGAATGACAATGGAAATAATAATGAACAAAATAATGGTGGGGAACAAAATGGCAATGAACAAAGTAACAATCAGAATCAACAAAGTAATCCAGTATCTAATGAAATAGCAAATCAGGTACAAAATATTACGACGAATATACAGGGAAATAGTAACCATACACAATCTGGTGATAATAGCACTAGACCAGGTATTTTACCACAGACTGGTGAAGGTATGATTGTATTAGGGTTGTTGTTTGTAGGAATAGGAGTTTGTATTTATTTCTATTGTAGATATAAGAAAATAGGACGTTAATGCAATTTAAAAGTAGAATAGGACTTTGGGCTTATTCTACTTTTTTCGTATGTATATTAATAAATTTCTCCGCCTTCTTCTTGATAAGTTTGGAATAAAGAGATACATGCTTCTCTATCTATAGGGTGAAGATGTAACAAGTCTTTGTTTTCTCCGGCTAAGTAAGAATAAATAGCGTCATCTCGGAAACCAATACTTGCAGCATCTTTCCTATTACATGCATAATAAACATCTTTTATATTAGCCCAAACAATAGCTGAAAAACACATAGGACAAGGTTCACAAGAAGTATATAAAATATAATCTGATAAATCGTACGTATCTAGTTTTTTACAAGCCATTCGAATAGCATTTACTTCTGCATGTGCAGTAGGATCTTTTTCTTTTAATACGGTATTATGTGCTATACTAATCACATTTCCTTTTTTATCTGTAATAACTGCTCCAAAAGGTCCACCATCGTTTAAATGCATACCTTTTTGGGCTTCTTTGTTTGCTTTTTCCATATATGGATTCATGTAATCAACTCCTTCTTCCTATATAGTTTATCATAAGTTTTCCTTGTATAAAAGAAAAACATACGATATAATTAAAAAAATATTACATTGAAAAAAGTTAAAATTCATGAAGGAGAAGAAAATGTCAATCGATAAACCAATGATTTCTGAATTAGAAGATATGAAAAAACTTTTGCTACAAGAAGATGTAAGTCAAAAACAACTTAGCAATTATATAGGAAAGTTAGAAGCGGAAAAAATTGAAATAAGTAAAAGTAAATTTTTACATACCAATAGTGTAGAAAGTCATTTTCGCAAAGTTATCTTTAGTGATGTTATATTTGAAAATTGCGATTTTTCTAATACTTATTGGGAAGAGTGTTCTTTTATAAGAGTACAATTTCAAAATTGTAAATTGATGGGGACAAGTTGGCTAGAAAATTATTTTTATCATGTATATTTTGAAGAAAATAGGATGAATTATGCTAATTTCTCGGGTAGCCAGATGAAGGAAATTACTTTTCAGAGTTGCAATTTGCAAGAAGCCAATATAGAAGAAGTAAAAACAAAACATCTTTCTTTGCAAAACTGTAACTTAATGGCAAGTAGTTTTTTCCATACTAGTTTAAAAGGTATAGATTTATCTACTTGTGACATAGAAGGAATAACTGTAGGATTAGAAGAAATAAAGGGAACTATCGTAAGCCCAATGCAGGCATTAGATTTGTCTAAATTATTAGGCATAGTTATAAAGGATTAGTTAGAAAAGAATATCGCAATGGAGGGAATTATGAGATACAAAGCAAATATTTGGAAATGTATGGTAAAACGTATTTGTTTATGTTATAATTGTAAATAGTTAGAAAAAATAATAAAGGAGAAATTTTATGATGAATAAAAGAAAAGATTTAGAAAGTAGGTTAAAGATAAGAAGTTATGCATGCAAAACTATTACAACGAGATAGAACGCCATAGGTTGTAATAGTTAAATGGCAATTATATCTCGTTATTTATAAAAAATTAAAGAATAAGGAGATATAAAAAATGATAGAAATAGAATTAAATAAGATTAAGAAAAATTTTGGATTAAAAAATATTTTGGATGGATTTAATTTAGAATTAAAAACAGGAGAAAGAGTAGCTCTAATTGGACAAAACGGAAGTGGAAAATCTACAATCTTAAAGATAATAGCCAAACAAGAAAGTATAGATAGTGGAACTATCAACATTAGAAGTGGAGCAAAAATAGGGATTTTAAATCAAATCTATGAAAATGAGAAAGAAGATATTTCAGTAGAAGATTTCTTATATAAAAGTTTTGAAGAGATTTTAAAAGTTGAGAAAAAACTTAACAAATTAGAAACCCAGATGTCAACGGAAGTTAATGTAGATAAGCTGGAAAAGTTAATTGATGAATATGGAAGAATTCAAGAAAGATTCTCATTAATAGGTGGATATGAAATCCAGGAAAAGTTTAATAAAATATGTTCTAAGTTTTATATTAACAAAGACCTTTTAAAACAAAACTATAATCTTTTAAGTGGAGGAGAAAAAACAAGGGTAAATCTTGCTAAATTACTATTAACTCAGCCAGATATATTGTTACTAGATGAACCAACGAACCATTTAGACATTCATTCTTTAGAATTTTTAGAAGAATTCATTCTGAAGTATAAAGGAACAGTTTTAATAGTTTCTCATGATAGATATTTTTTAGATAAAGTAATTAACAAAATAGTATTATTAGAAAATGGCAAAGAAAATATATATTACGGAAATTATTCATATTTTCTAAAAGAAGATGAAAGAAGAACTTTAGCTCAATTTGAAAAATATAAAAATCAACAAAAACAAATTGAAAAGATGAAAGAATCTATAACAACATTAAGAAAATTTGGGGATTTAGCAGGAAATGAAATGTTTTTTAAGAGAGCAAAAAACATAGAAAAACGATTAGAAAAAATGGAAATTATAGACAGAGTTGATTTAAATAAGAAAACATTAGATTTAAAGTTTAATATAAAAAATAGGTCTGGTAATGACGTACTAAAAATCGAAAACTTAGAAAAGAGATTTGATCAAAAAATAATCTTTAAAGCTGCAAACTTGAATTTAAATTATGGAGAAAAAGTTGCATTAATTGGAGAAAACGGAAGCGGAAAATCTACATTAATAAAAATTATTTTAGGTCAAGATATTAATTTTGATGGGAAACTCAAATTGGGAACTTCAATAAAATTTGGATATATTCCTCAAAACATAATTTTTGAAGATAATGAAAAGACCATCTTAGATTATTTTTTAGAAGGTAATAATTTTTCGGAAACAGAAGCAAGAAACAAACTTGCAAGATATGGTTTTAGACAGGAAAATGTATTTAAAAAAATAAGCAAATTATCTGGTGGAGAAAAAGTTAGAATAATGCTTATGAAACTAATTCAAAAAGATATTAATTTTTTAATACTAGATGAGCCTACAAATCATATTGATATAGATACAAGAGAAATATTAGAAGAAGCATTAAAAGAATATAAAGGGACAGTGTTATTTGTTTCACACGACAGATTCTTTATAAATGCTATTGCTAATAGAGTATTAAATATAGAAAATTACAAAATAAAATCGTATTATGGTAATTATGATGATTTTACAAATGAAAAATAGTTAATTTGCTTGAATAGGAAAAAATTAAATGTTATAATACATATAAAAAATAGGAGGAGAAAATGTCAAACAAAATAAAGAATGTTTTAGAAGAATATGTACAAGGTTTATTTGATATAATTGGAAAGAACTTGAAACAAGTGATTTTATATGGCTCGTATGCAAGAGGTGATCAGAACCAAAATGGTGAAATAAGTGACATAGATATTATGATATTAGTAGATTTGAATGAAGAAGAAATAAAAGAAATTGAAAAAAAAGTAATAGATTATAGTTATGATTTAGATTTAGAATATGATATTTTATTATCTCCAATTATTGAAAATATTGATAATTATAAAAATAGAACCAAATATATTGCCTTTTATAAAAATATTGAAAAAGAAGGAGTTTTATTAAATGGATAACAAAGAAGTAGAAGTGCTAGCAAGATATAGATTAGAGCAATCTAAAGAAAATCTCGAAGAAGCAGAAGCACTATTTCAAATAAATAAGTTTAAAGGATCAAATAATAGAGCATACTATGCTATTTTTCATGCAATAAAAGCAATATTAGCATTAGACCAAACAGATTTCAAAAAACATTCTTCAGTGATAGCCTATTTTAATAAGGAATATATTAGCAAGAATATTTTTCCAAGGGAATTAGGAAAAAGAGTTAGTGAAGCAAGATTTTTTAGAGAAAAAAGCGATTATGTAGATTTTTATATTGTAACAAAGGAAGAGGCACAGATGCAAATAGAAACGGCAAAATTGATGATTGAAACCTCAGAAAAATATATAAATAAATATATACATTAAAAAATGTTTATAATTTCTATCACCTTTCATTTTATTATATGAAGGGTGATATTTTTGTGCCATGATTAAAATACAGTGTTTTTCATTAAAAAATTTCTTTAAAAACTATTGACATTTTACATACCTAGATATACAATGCATACATACATAGATTTACTATGTATATCTAAGGAGGTGTCATCGTGAAAATAAATAAAGAACTAACAAAAGGGAGTACAACAATGCTTATTCTTGAAATGTTGAAAAATGAAAATATGTATGGTTATCAATTAATTAAAAAGCTTAGTGAGAAATCCCAAAATGTATTTGAATTAAAAGAAGGAACTTTGTATCCTATTTTACATGTATTAGAAGAAAATAATTTTATCACATCTTATTGGGATGAAACATCTGCCAAAAGAAGAAAGTATTATGCTATTACAGAAAAAGGAAAAAAGATTTTAAAAGAGAAAAAAGAAGAGTGGAAAATTTTTAGTGAAGGAATCAATCGAGTAATAGGAGGTGTTTCCTGTGCAGATTAATGAATTTTTAAATAGTGTATGTGAGCAAATAAAATACAAACCTATTAGAAAAGAAATAGAAAAAGAAATAAAAAGCCATATAGAAGAATTAAAAGAAAATTATATAGAAAACGGAATGCAAGGAAAAGAAGCAGAAGAAAAAGCAATCTTACAGATGGGCAATGCTGAAGAAATAGGAAAGAAACTAAATAAAATTCATAAACCTAAATTTAATTTATTATTATTTATTTTAGTTTTAATGTTATTAGGATTTGGAATTTTGGTAAATTCCTTGAACTATACAAATGAATATTTTATAACGATTCTATTAAGTATCTTAGCATTTTGCATAATTTATTTTCTGGATTATAGAAAGTTAATAAAATATTCTAATTTTATATATGCTATTCCAACAATGATACTATTATTTACAAGGATAAATAAATTTCGGGATAACTTTTAGTACAACAATAAATAGCATTGCATTACCACTTTATATAATAGCTTTTATTGGATTTATTGAAAATATAAATAGTAGTAAAACAAAAATTGATTTTTTTGAAAAACACAATATAAATAGGAATTTGATAAAAATAATTGTATTAAGCTTTTTATCTTTAATTTTATTATTAGAAAATCCATCCATATCTTCTGCATGTATTTTAGCATTAGCCTATCTTATTATTGCAACCATTAAGCTAATACAAGTAAGAAAGAAAAAGCAAATAATATTATTATGGGGAATACCAATTATTTTTGTAGCTTTATTTATTATTTTTTATATAGGAATTCCTTCAGGAATAAGGATAAATACAAACAGAATTATTGCATCCTACAATCCAGAAGTAGATCCTAATGGCATAGGATGGCAAGGAATGGAACAAAAAGCCATTATGAATTCGTCCAATCTTTTTGGAGAAACAGATTATAACAGCACTAGCCTAGAAGTGTTCAATAGAGATGCTTATCATTTTACATTTATTGTAGTTTTAGCAAATTATGGCTGGGTTTTAAGTGTTGCAATGGTTATGATAATTTTAGTCTTTAATATTAAGCTAATAATAGATTCAAGAAAAATAAAAGATACTTATGGGAAGTTTTTAATGATAGGAATAACGTGCTTGTTTATATTAAGAAATACATTTTGCTTATTGATGAACTTAAATTTAGGAATAAAAGCTAATTTTGATATTCCATTTGTATCTTATGACAAAATTAGTTTTATAATGGATAGTATCTGTCTAGGTATTGTATTTTCTATCTATAGAAAAAAGGAGCTTATTCCTTCTTTTGAAAAAGAAAGAGACAATAATTTAGAAGTAAATAATTAACAGTTAAAAGACTGGGAACAATTTCTATCACCTTTCATATACTAAAATGAGAGGTGATATTTTTATGGCATACTCAGATAGAGAACTACTCGCTAGAATGATACAGTGCGAAGCAGGAGGAGAAGGAGATAATGGAATGAGAGCAGTTGCCTCTGTTATTATGAATAGAGTAAATAGTGCAGAGGGAGAATATGCACGAATTTCTCGGACGGTGGCAATATTCGTAATATTTTATTTCAACAAGGACAGTTTGATTGCGCGAGAGAAACTTTAGGTGGAAGCTATAATGCACAAAATATCTATAATATGGTTCCTACAGAAGTACACTATTATATTGCAGACTGGGCAATAGCGGGAAACCGTATTTCAGAGGTAGGAGACTGCCTTTGGTATATGAATCCATTTAATCCTACTTGTCCTAATACTTTTCCATACAATGGAAGCGGAACCTGGCATACTAGAATTATAGACCATTGTTTTTATCGACCAACCTCTCTCTATCGAAATACATAAAACAAGAAAGGAAGGGAAAACATGGAAGAAGAAAATAGAGTACATCTTAATAGCAATTCACCAGAGACGCTAACTAACAATATCTACACACCAGCTTTTTTAAGACAATTTATTGGAAGGCTTGTTAGAATAGAATTTTTAATAGGAACCAATAATTTAGTAGATAGGGTAGGACTTTTAGAAGAAGTAGGAGCAAGTTATGTAGTAATACGACAAATAGAAAGTGGAAATTTACTTTATGCAGATATTTATTCTATCAAATTTGTTTTAATTGCGGAAAATCCATATAGACCAAATTACCAACACTATCCATATCCAGTTGTTTAGTGGCTGTTTAAGTCAGGTTTTTGTGCGTAAATGTCTCATTTAAGCCTGACTTAAATGGACATCCTAAGAAAAAATGTCAAAAACTCTTGTGCTTTTTCTGTTTTGCGGATATAATAACAAAAGAAATAAAGAAATAGGAGGAGTAAGAGATATGTCTTTTATAGACGAAATTAAACAAAGAGCAAAACAAGATATTAAAACAATTGTGCTACCAGAGAGTAATGATATAAGGGTAATGAAAGGTGCAGCTATTGCACTAAAAGAAGCTTATGCGGATATTATTCTAGTAGGAAACAAAGAAGACATTCATAAACTTGCAGAGGAAAATGGAGTAGATATTAGCAAGGCTAAAATTGTGGATCCAGAACTTTCTGATAAATTCGGTAGTTATGCCCAAGCTTTTTATGAGCTTAGAAAAGCAAAGGGAATGACATTAGAAAAGGCAAAAGAGTTAATGCATAATACCGTATATTTTGGCATGATGATGGTAAAGCAAGGAGATGCAGATGGACTAGTTTCTGGTGCTTGTCATTCTACTTCTGATACATTACGACCAGCACTTCAAATTTTAAAAACAGCACCAGGTACTAAATTGGTTTCTGCCTTTTTCTTAATGGTAGTTCCTCATTGTGATTATGGCGCTAATGGAACTTTTATTTTTGCAGATAGTGGACTAAACGAATATCCAGATGCAGATAGCTTATCGGAAATTGCTATTTCTTCTGCTAAAAGTTTTGAGCAACTAGTAGGTGAAGAGCCAAAAGTAGCGATGCTTTCTTATTCTACTTATGGAAGCGCACATTCTCCACTAACAGAAAAAGTAGTAGAAGCAACCAAACTATTAAAAGAAAAAGAACCAAATTTAATTGCAGACGGAGAACTACAACTAGATGCAGCGATTGTTCCAGAAATTGCAGCATCTAAAGCGCCAGGAAGCCCAGTAGAAGGAAAAGCCAATGTATTGGTATTTCCAGATTTAGATGCAGGAAATATTGGTTATAAATTAGTACAAAGACTTGCTAAAGCAGAGGCATATGGACCACTTTGCCAAGGTATTGCAAAACCAGTAAATGACCTATCTAGAGGTTGTAGTGCAGAAGATGTAGCGGGAGTAATTGCCATTACTTCTGTACAAGGTCAAAAAGAATAGGAAAGGAAAGATGTAAATTATGAAAATATTAGTATTGAACAGTGGAAGTTCTTCTTTGAAATATCAATTATTAGATATGGAAACAGAGAAAGTATTAGCAAAAGGAAATTATGAAAGAATTGGTATAGGAGGTTCGTTTGTTACACATAAAGTAGGAAAAGAAAAATATACCTATGAAAAAGATGTTAAAAATCATGAAGAAGCTATTAGCTTTGTCATGGAGCAATTTACAGATAAAGAGCATGGTGTTATTTCTTCTTTAGATGAAATTAATGCGATTGGACATAGAGTAGTACATGGAGGAGAGAAATTTAATAAGTCTGTTATCATTACAGAAGAGGTAAAAAATACAATTAGAGATTGTATTGAACTTGCACCATTACATAACCCAGCAGCTTTAACAGGAATTGAAGCTTGTGAAAAAGTGATGCCAGGAAAACCAAATGTAGCAGTATTTGATACAGCATTTCATCAAACAATTCCAGAAGAAAGATATATTTATCCTATTCCATATGAATATTATGAAAAATATAGAATTCGTAAATATGGTTTCCATGGTACTTCTCATAAATATGTTTCTAGAAGAATTGCAGAGATTTTAGGAAAACCAGTAGAAGACCTAAAAATTATCAACTGTCACTTAGGACAAGGAGCGAGCTTGTGCGCTATAGAGGGAGGAAAATCTGTAGATACTTCTATGGGATTTACACCACTTGCAGGTATTGCTATGGGAACACGTAGTGGGGACTTAGATCCATCCGTAGTTACTTATTTAATGAAAAAAGAAAACTTAACACCAGATGAGATGGAAAATATATTAAACAAAAAATCTGGATTATTAGGAATTTCTGGACTTTCTGCAGATAATAGGGATTTACTAGCTTCTATAGAGAAGCAAGATGAACATAGCAAGAGAGCAAAAATGGCAATGGAAACTTATTGTTACATTATTGCACAATATATTGCTAAATATGCTGTAGCAATGAATGGAGTAGATGTGATTACTTTTGCAGGAGGAGTAGGAGAAAGAGGACCGGATGAAAGAAAAATGATTTGTGATCATTTAGGCTTTATGGGAGTAGAATTAGATGAAGAGGCAAATAAGGTAAAAGCAGAAGAAAAACAAATTTCAAGTAGCAACTCTAAAATAGCCGTATGGATTGTACCAACAGAGGAAGAGCTTATGATTGCAAGAGATACAGCAGCACTTATTTAGTGAATTGAATTTTATGAACTTTGCAATTTAGGGACGTTCCTTAAATTGCAAGTCACTATATTATTAAATACATATAGAGAAAAGTAATACTTAAATTAATTACTCTTTTATATGCACTAAAGTTTATGCAATTTAAGGAACGTCCCTAAATTGCAAAGAAAGGATATTCATATGAAAATTTTAGTAATCAATTGTGGAAGTTCTTCCTTAAAATATCAATTATTAGATATGGATACAGAAGAAGTTCTTGCCAAAGGAAATTATGAGAGAATTGGACAAGGTAATAGTTTTTTAACGCATAAAGTGAATGGAGAAAAATATGTATTAGAAAATCCAGTAGAGAATCATGAACAAGCCTTGGCTTTTATGATAGAACAATTATTAAATGAAAAATACGCGGTAATACAATCTTTAGAGGAAATAGAAGCTGTAGGACATAGGGTGCCACATGGAAAAGACTTATTTAGTGAATCTGTATTAATTACAGAAAAGGTAGAAGAAGAAATTGCAAGTTGCACTGAACTTGCACCACTTCATACCCCTGCTATATTAAGCGGAATAGAAGCTTGTAAGAAAGTACTTGCTGGGAAACCAATGGTAGCCGTATTTGACACAGCCTTTCATCAAACAATACCAGAAGAAAGATATATTTATCCTATTCCTTATGAATATTACGAAAAAGATAATGTACGTAAATATGGTTTCCATGGTACATCTCACCGCTATGTATCTCAAAGGTTAGCAGAATTAATGCAAAGACCAATAGAAGATTTAAAAATAGTGGTATGTCATTTAGGGCAAGGAGCAAGTCTATGTGCAGTAGAAGGAGGGAAATCCGTAGAGACTACTATGGGAATGACGCCTGTTTCTGGTATTATGATGTGTGCTAGAAGTGGAGATTTAGACCCTTCTGTTGTAACTTATTTAATGAAAAAAGAGAACTTAACGCCGGACGAGATGGAAGATATATTAAATAAAAAATCTGGAGTTTTAGGTATTTCTGGAGTAAGTCCAGATTTTCGTGATATTGAAAAAGCAGCAGATGAGGGAGATAAAAAAGCCCTACTTGCTAGAAAGGCTTATTGCTACAATGTAGCACAATATGTTGCTAAATGTGCAGTAGCCATGAATGGTATAGATGCTATCGCTTTTACAGCAGGAGTGGGAGAAAATCAAATTCATATTCGAGAAGGAATTTGCGAGCATTTAAGCTTTATGGGGGTAGATTTAGACAAAAAGAAAAATGAAGTAAGAGCGGAAGAAAGAGAAATATCTACACCGGATTCTAAGGTAAAAGTATGGATAGTTCCTACGAATGAGGAATTAGTAATTGCAAGAGATACCAAAAGGATTGTAGAGAAATAAGAATAAACAGAAGAAAATAAAAGAATGGGATGAAATTATGAAATTAGAAACGATGAAACAAACATTAAAAAAAGAAAAGTTTACTATTATTCTTTTTGCTATTGGTTATATTTTCACTATATTAGAAGCTTTCTATGGTGTTTTTGGCGACGAAGCAGATGTTATTTCTGCTTCGTGGCTTATGAGCCAAGGGAAGTATCTCTATAGTGATATTTTTTGCCATCACATGCCAGTTCCTTATTTCTTTTTAGAAATTTTACAATATTTTTCCAATTCACTTGTATTTTTAAGGCTAGCTTATGGCATTATTACACAATCTTATTTTATTTTATTATACATATTTTTTCGAAAAAAATTACCTCATTATATAATCCCTCTTACAGCGGCTTTATGGGGAATGATGAAACACATCTTTTTACAAAATATGATTCTAGCAGACACTTTTGTGGCTTTTGGAGTTTTTACAATTTTTTTAGAAATGATAACACATAAAGAACCCAAATATGCATTTAAAGATAAAGTTCTTGTTTCTTTTGCTACATTCATTTCTTTTGGCTCTAGCCTAATTGCAGTGTATCCTTTGTTGATTTTTTACGTGTATTATATTATAAAACGCTTGTTTTTATATGGAAAAGAGAAAGAAAATGCTCTTGCTTATTTTAAAGAAGATCTTATTTTTGTTGGAATGGTGCTATGTCCATTTTTCGTTTTTATGCTGTATTGTATTTTAACAGGAACATGGGGGGCTTTTTTAGAAAATGCCATCTTCTT
This sequence comes from uncultured Clostridia bacterium, assembly GCA_944386655.1. GTDB lineage: Bacteria > Bacillota > Clostridia > TANB77 > CAG-508 > UMGS1663. The sequence goes on from CALXBX010000049.1 coordinate 33,244, forward strand.
TAATACAGATTATTATAGTATCTATAATGAGGAGGCAACCCCAGTAAGCTTAGTAATTAATCAGTTTTTAGATTTTCCAACCAAAGCATGGGTACGTATTTTGTTTGGAACGAAGTATTTGCCGTTAGGAATCTATTCACCAACTGATATTTTTACAGGAATGAGTTTTGTTATATTTTTTGTTTGGTCGATTGTCTCTTTATTTCGTTACAAACAAAAAGCAATTCTGTCTATTTTATTTGTCTATTTTTGTTACATGAGAGATGGTTTTCATATTTGTACTTTTATGATATTTTGCCAATATTTTGTGGCAGAGGCAATTCTTTGGTGTTTGGAACAAATGCGAAAGAAAGAAAAAGGAAAAATACTAAAGGCAACAGCCATTGCAATTACTTTCGTATATAGTGCATTTTATATTTTTATAATAGGATTATCCATTTTTTATATGGTAAAAGACAAAACTTATGTAACAGATTATGGCAAAGAATATAGAGAGATTATTTTAACTGTTACAGAGGAAGAAGATACTATCTGGGCAGTTCCATTAAAGCCTGAGCTTTATTTTGTAACTAAGAGACAGCCAGCAAATGGTAATATTTTTTATCTGCCATGGCAATCTATTAAACCAGGAGTAAATGAAAAGATAGAAGAGGACATATGCCAGAAGAAACCTACTGTCATTGTTTATGATGCAGAAGAATCTTTATGGGGAGGCACTAGCAAACCTGCGGATTATTGTGGATGGTTGGAAAACCTATTAAACGAAGATTATTTTACCATAACAGGATTAGATAAAATGTACTTTTTAAAAGAAAAGGAGACAGAAATTACAGAAAAGTTAATAGAAAATAATATAGTAAGGAGAGAAGAAAATGGAGAAGTTGTATGTAGTAATGCCTGCCTATAATGAGGAAAAAAATATTGAAAAGGTGGTAAGAAGTTGGCATGCTGTCATAGAAAAAATAGATAAAACGGCAAGATTATTAATTGTAGATGATGGCTCGAGGGATGATACTTATAATATTATATGGGACTTACAAAGAGAATTGCCACAAATGGAATTTCAATATAAAGAGAACTCTGGACATGGGGCTACAGTTTTATTTGCTTATAACTATGCCATAGCCAGAGGAGCCACTTATATTTTTCAAACAGACTCAGATGGACAAACAAATCCAGAAGAATTTTTAGAATTTTGGAAACAAAGAGAAGAATATGATATGGTAATAGGAAGTAGAAAACAAAGAGGAGATGGACTTTTTAGAAAATTTGCTAGTAAAGTATTAAAATTTGTAATTAAAATAACTTTACATGTAGATGTAGAAGATGCTAATACACCATTTCGTTTGATGAAAGTAGAAACCTTGAAAAAATATTTACCAAAAGTACCAAAAGATTTTTATTTATCGAATGCTTTACTTACCGCTTTATTTATAAAATATCATGAAAAAGTAAAGTTTATTCCTATTAGTTTTCAAGCAAGACAAGCAGGCAAAAATTCTATCAATTTAGAAAAATTAGTGCATACAGGTTGGAATACTTTGCAAGATTTCAGAAAAATCAATAAAAATTTAGAAACACAAAAAAGAGAGAACTAATCATATAAAAGGAAGGAGGAAAATAAAAACAATGGTAAGGGAATTTTTTAAAAAAGAAAAGATAGTTATTTTCCTTTTTATAATAGGATTTGCTTTGAGCATTTTTTCAGCACCTTATGCCACTTTTTGTGATGAAGCTGATGTTATTACTGCTTCTTGGCTTATGAACAAAGGAGAATTGCTTTATCAAGATATTTTTTGTCACCATATGCCTGTTCCTTACTTTCTTTTACAAATTTTGCAGTTATTTTCCAATCACCTTCTTTTTTTGAGAATAGGATTTGCCATCCTATCACAATCCTATTTTATAATATTATATCTATTTTTTAGAAAAAAACTGCATCCTTATCTAATTCCAATAGTTTCTCTATTTTGGGCAATGACGAGACATATGTTTTTACAAAATATGATTTTAGCAGATACCTTTGTGGCCTTCGGTCTATTTACCATTTTTCTAGAAATGATAGTAAATAAGAAAACCAAATATGCTTTAAAGGATAAGATACTCATTTCTTTTGCCACCTTTATTTCCTTTGGTTCTAGCCTTATAGCAGTGTACCCTTTATTAATATTTTATGTGTATTACATAGTAAAACGTATTCTTCTCTATATAAAGGAAAAAGAAAAATGGCTGGATTACTTAAAGGAAGATATATTGTTTATGGGCATTGTACTTTTTCCTTTTTTAATATTTGCATTATACCTATGTATCACCAATACATGGAATGCTTTTTGGGAGAATGCTATCTTTTTTAACACAGACTATTATAGCCTTTATAATGGTGAAGGAACACCAATTAGCTTAGTAATAAATCAATTTCTAGATTTTCCACAAAGGCTTAAAAATCGTACTTTGTTTGCCACCATCTTTGTACCTCAAATGTTTCATTATACGGCAGATGTTTTTATAGGAATCAGTTTTGTCATATTTCTTGTATGGTCGATAACAGCAATATATCGTTATAAAAGCAAAGCAATTGTTTTTATATTATTTGTGTATTTCTGCTATATGAGAAAAGGATTTCATTGTGTTACCTTTTTGATATTTCCACAGTTCTTTTTGGCAGAAGGAATTCTTTGGACATCTCGTAAATTAAAACAAAATAAAACTGGAAAAATAAAGGACGCATTAGCAACTGTTGTAATTCTTTTATATAGTGCTATTTACATTACACTAATGGTAATTGATTTAGTAGATATGGTAAAAAAAGAAGAACTGGTAACAGATTACGGAAAAGAGTATAAAGATATTATATTAGCCGTTACAGAGGAACAAGATACCATATGGGCAGCTCCTTTAAAAGCTGAACTTTACTTTGTAACCAATCGTATGCCTGCAAATGAAAATATTTTTTATTTGCCATGGCAATCTATCAAACCAGGTTTAAATGAAGAGATAGAAAAAGATTTGCTAGAAAAGAAACCAAAAGTAATTGTTTATGATGCAGATGAATTATTATGGTCAGAAACAATTGTTACATCTAGTTATTGTGGTTGGTTAGAAAAAATTCTAGAAGAAAACTATTTTACAATAGAAGGGGTTGATAATGTATATTTCTTAAAATCAGAAGAAACCGAAATTAGGGAAAAATTAAAAGATTTTAATGCATAATAAAAGCCATTCTTCTTTTAAAAAATAAAACAAAAATACAGAATTGTCCAGACCACAATATTTGAAGTTCTGTTTTTTCAAGCTCAATGCCAATAGTTGGGGTGGAAAACTTTGAGAGTTTTCTACCTCAGCTTTTTTTAGGTTTATGAAAATCTTCATAAAAAATTTAGGATTTAGCTACTTTTATCTTAAGAAAAAATAGGTTACAATAAAGACATAAAAATAAAAGAAAAGGGGAGAGGAAATTTGCAAGAAACAATTTTAAAATGTGAAGACCTTCACAAAACAATAGGCAAAAAAGAAATCCTAAAAGGTGTTAGCATTAGTATGCAAGCAGGAGATATTCTAGGATTTATTGGACCAAATGGTGCTGGAAAAACCACCACTATTAAATTAATATTAGGATTGCAAAGTATTACAAGTGGAAGTGTACAAATTAATGGATATGATATTCAAAAGAATTTTACAAAAGCAATTGAAAAGGTAGGAACAATTGTAGAAAATCCAGATTTGTATATGTATTTAACCGGTTACGATAATTTAAAGTTAATAGGCAATTTATATGCAAATGTAGATAAAAAACGAATAGACGAAGTAGTAGAATTAGTAGGATTAAAAAATCGTATTCATGATAAAGTATCTAAATATTCTTTAGGAATGAGACAACGTTTAGGTATTGCGCAAGCCATCCTTCATAAACCAAATTTATTAATACTGGATGAGCCAACTAATGGATTAGACCCAGAAGGTATGAAAGAAGTAAGAGATTTATTAAAACTATTGGCAGAAAAAGAAAAAATGGCTATTCTAATTTCTAGCCATAATTTGGCAGAATTAGAAAACTTGTGTAATAAAATCAGTATTATCAAAAATGGTCAAATTGTAGAAACCAATGAAATAGAAGAAGTAAAAGCACAGTTAAATGATCATATCTATATTTGGGAAGTAAATAGCATAGAAGAAGTAAAGCCACTTCTTCCAGAAATGATAAAAATAGATGAAACTCATTTTCAAACCCGTATAGAAAAAGAAAAAATCCCAGAAATGGTGGAAATATTAGTAAAACATCAAATAAAAGTGTATCAAATTAGACCAAAAGAAATATCACTAGAAGATGCCTTTTTAAAGAAGACAGGGGGGAATATCATTGATTAATTTAATAAAAAATGAAATAGTGAAAATTTTAAAAAAGAAAAGTTTTTACATTATTCTAATCGTTACCGTTTTATTTATGATTTTTTATAATTTTATGACATCTAGGACTACAAATACATCTATGTACACTCGTTATGGTAGTTATTCTACGAATTATGTACAGCATATGCGAGATTATGTAAAAACACTAAATCCAGAACATCCTGAGGATGTTACAGCATATATTGAAGCAAAATCTTTGGTGGATTGTTTTGATTTAGTAGATAAATATGGTGGAGGTACATGGCAAGCTTATATTATTATGAGAGATGGGATAACTTATACAAGAAATCTTTATTTGTATGCTTATGGAAGCGAAAAAAACGATCCTTTAAGAGAGCAAGCACAAACCGATTATGAAGAATTTGTTGCTTTATTAGATAAAGATGATTGGCGTTATTTCGTAGAACAAGAAAAACAAAAATTAGAAAAAGAAATGCAAATTCAAGAAGATTTGAAAGCACAAACGAAAGATAGCGTTCAATTAGAAAGCATACAAGCAGAAATAAATCATCTATCCATCAGCAAACAAGCTTTAGATTGGCGTTTGGAAAAAAATATTTCTTATGGCTATGATTCCATGAACGACAACTTGAATCAGTATATATATAACAAAGCTATGTGTTTAGATTACGAAAGTAAAGAAAATTTAACCTATGAAGAAAAACAAGAATATCAACAAGCTTTAAAAACAACAGAAACAGCAAAATATAGAATTGAAAATGGAGAGCCATCTGAAAAAATAGAAAATTTTCAATATGGTATGACAGGAATTTTCTCTAATTATGAAATTTTTATTATCATTATTCTGGTTATGATAGCGGGAACCATTGTAAGTGAAGAATTTAACAAAGGTACTGTAAAATTATTATTAGTAAGACCGTACAGTAGAACAAAAATATTACTAGCGAAATGGATTGCTTGTGTTATTCTATTTTTATTTGCCATTTTGTGTATTGCTGTAGCACAACTAGTCATAGAAGGCATTTTGTTTGGATGGGAAGGAATCACACAGTCCAACATCATTCAATATGATTTTAACTTAAGGACAGTAGTAGAATTTACTTGGTGGCAGTATTTAGGAATTCTATTTGTAACAAAATTACCATTATATTTATTAGTTATGACGATTGCATTTGCTTTGAGCACTATATTTACTAATTCCGCTTTTGCTATTGTAATTGCACTACTTGGCTATATGTCTACTTCTATTATAAATGCACTTGCAACAGCTTATCAGATAGACATATTACGTTATTTCATTACCATGAATTGGAATATAGATCAATATTTATTTGGAGCATTACCGCCATTTGAAGGAATGACAGCTACCTTTTCAATTATCCTATGTATTGTGTATTTCCTTGTACTAATGATAGCAAGTATTTTAGTATTCAAAAAGAAAAATATAAAAAATATATAATCCAGTTTCCTTTATTAACATAATTTCATATGATATAGAAGTAAGAAAGGAGGAATATATCATATGAAATTAAAAGATAAAAAAGTGGGATTTTGTTTAACAGGTTCCTTTTGTACATTTGATAAAACAATAGAACAGATACAAAATATTGTAAAAGAAGGAGCAGATGTTTTACCAATTATGTCGTTTCATTCCTATGAATTAGACACAAAATTTGGAAAAGCATCTGCTTTTATAGAGAAAATAAAAGAGATTACTAAGAAAGATATTATTCACACAATACAAGAAGCAGAACCTATTGGACCAAAGAAATTAACAGATATTATGGTGGTAGCTCCTTGCTCACGGAAATACCCTGGCAAAACTTGCAAATGGCATTAATGATACGCCTGTACTTATGGCAGTAAAAGCACACCTAAGAAACCAAAATCCAGTTGTTCTTGGAATTTCCACCAATGATGCCTTATCCGGTAGTGCAGAAAATATTGGTAAATTATTAAACAGAAAACATTTTTATTTTGTTCCTTTTAAGCAAGATAATCCTATTACCAAACCACGCTCTATTGTGTTTGATTTTAATTACCTAATTAAAACTATGGAGCAAGCATTAGAAGGAGAACAAATTCAGCCAATTCTTTTATGAGAGTATTTACTAATAAACATAAAAAGGGAGTAATTAATTGCTAATTACTCTCTTTTGTGTTATGATGGTGCTAGAAAAATTATAGGGGGAATGTAATATGAAGAAAAAAATAATTTTGCTTATTATTTGTATTATACTAATAGCAATTATATTGGGAATCTTTCTTTTTCGTGAAGATATTGAAACAAACGGTTACGAAAATTCTGTGAATTATTTGGCATCTGATATATCTGATCAAAAAGAAGTAAAAGAAATTGTAGAGGATACTACCATTCTAGGACTAGTAGAATTAAATCATAATGGATATATTTACATATTCAATGGACAGCATTTTGGAGAATATGGCTTTGAAATGGAGGCCTATACTAGTGCTAATATAGATAATAAAAATCAAGTATGTTTAGATTATTATACTTCTGAAGAGCATGACACAAATTATATAGAAGAAGGAGACATACTTATTTGTACAGGAAATTTGACGAAATATGATGATTATATGATATTAGATGATTTCGATACGAAAGATAATCCTATTATTGTTTTAAAATCAAACGATTATAATGAAATGAAAAAAGAAGCGATAACTGCTAAAAGGGCAGCAACAGTTACTGTTGGAGAGTATTATAATACGAGTGGAGAAATATATATTCAATATGAAATTTCCGACAAAGAATATTTATTACCATTTGCATTAAACTTTACTATTGCAGAGGATGTACAAATTACAGGAAAACTAGAAAAAGGAAAGAAGATAAACGTAGAATATAAAGATTTGAATGTAGCATTAGATGATTTAGAAATAAAATCGATAGAAGTTATGGAATGAGAAAGGATGAGGCTTATTTATGAGTAAAAAACAAAAAATATTAATAATAGTAGTCATTACGATAAGTCTAGTTGTTGGATTCTTTATAGGTCAAAAATGTAAATCTATTCCTGATACAGTAGAAAGTCAAATTGTTGGACAAACTTTTTACGCTACTGTAGAAAATTTAATCCAAAAAGAAGATGGTGTATATATCACAGTTCAAGGATTAGACATTAATGAGTCAAAATATAGGGAATCTTTTTCATTTAAAGTAGATAATCCATTTGTAAATTGGGGAGAAAATCAAATTAATGTTTTAAATCTAAAAAAAGGAACTAATATTTCAATTACTTTTGATGGAATAATAAAAGCTACAGATACAAATCCAGCGCAAATAAATGGAATTATACAAATACGAGTATTAGATGATAAAATAGGATAAATAGCAATATTTATGAAAATAAAAGATATATAAAGAAATTCATAATTTTGTGGATAACTTTTTCTAATTCTACTTTTATTAAAAAATTGGAAACTATTGACAAGTTATTCAGTTTGTGATATTATGTAGACGTAATACGTTTATATGTATTATTTAGAGCAGTCATTATTGCTCTAAGACAAGGATCCAAAATTAATAGAAAGGAGAGAGGCTTATGAAAAGCAAAGGCACCAGTCGGACAAATTACTGGATGCAGCAGGTTCGCTATGTAGGGCGTTCATCTGCACAAAACTTTTTGAGTCGAGGGAAAAATTCCAAGCTCAAAAGTAATGTGATGGTAGCCAGTGATTGCTCTTGCAACTGCTACGGTGGTTGCTCAGGTGGGTCTTGTAGCTCTTGTAGCTATGGTAACTCGTAAACCGTACCTTTGGTACACAGGCAACAATTAATTTTGGGGTGGGGCAGTGATAAAAGTTACTGCCCCATTTTCAAAAATTAGGAAGGAGCTTATTTGTGAGTAACGATAATCCTCGGTTCGCTATGCAATGGCACATAACAGATAGATGTGACCAAAGATGTAAACATTGCTACATCTATCAAGGAAAAGAAAAGAATTGCATTTTTGAACTTCCTCTGGATGTTCTTGAGAAAATTTTGCATAATTTTATTGATTCATGCAAATTAATGGAATGTGACCCCATACTAACAATTACAGGTGGAGACCCTTTGATGTATCCTAGAATTTGGGATTTCCTTGAAATGGTCAAAGCTAATAATGTACCTTTTTCAATTTTAGGTAATCCATTTCATATAAATTATGAGGTGGTTTCAAAACTTGAATCACTTGGATGTCATGGTTATCAGATGTCTATAGATGGCTTAAAACAGACACATGACTATATCAGGAAATCTGGTTCTTTTGATGCGACACTTGATAGTATTAAATACTTCAAGAATAGCAATATTCGAACTGCTATTATGTCTACAGTTTCTAAAACTAATATCAGTGAATTACCTGATTTGGTTGATATTGTTGTAGAATATGGCGTTGATAATTTTGCTTTTGCAAGATATTGTCCTAATCCTGACGACTTTGATTTAATTCCTACACCCGACGAGTACAGGCAATTCTTAGATAAAATGTGGGAAAAATTTAATCAGTATAAGGATTGTGGAACAAGGTTTGCTCTCAAGGATCATCTTTGGAGTTTATATCTCTATGAAAAGGGATTGTTCACAATAGATGATGTCGAAAATCCTAATGATCTCATTATTGATGGATGCCATTGTGGAATAAGCCACATAACTACTCTGTCAGATGGTACTGTATATGCATGTAGGAGGTGTGAATCTTCTGTTGGTAAAGTGCCTGAAGAATCAATTTATGATATCTTCTATGGTGAAAAAATGGAAGAATATCGTAAGTTTGATGACTTTGAATATTGTTCAAAGTGTGAACTTAAAAATTTCTGTAGAGGTTGTCCTGCCGTTGCAAAATGCTTGACAGGTAATTTCTATTCGAAGGATCCTCAGTGCTGGAAGACTTTCTGAAGGCTATAAGAGGGTGTGAAATTCAATTTCGATTTTTACACTCTCTTGTATTTTATATTAAAATATGATATAAAATAATTTAGAAGGGATTTGAAGTAAATGGAAAATATAGAAAAATTTTATGAAAATACTAAAAATGCGATGCCTCATGACAATATAAAAAAATTTGTTGAAATGAAAACCAAAAATGGTGATGCAATTGATTTAGGTTGTGGTGCAGGAAGAGATACAATATTTTTAATAAAAAATAATTGGAATGTAACTGCAATAGATAGAGAAGATACCCAAAATATTATTGAAACTAATTTAAATGCAGAAGAATTAAAAAAGTTTAAATTTATATGCCAAAACTTTGAAAACATTCAATTAGAGAAAAATGATTTAATTGTTTCAAATTTTAGCATACCCTTTTGTAGTAAAAATTATTTTGATGATTTTTGGCTTAAAATCGTGAATAGTATTAATAGAGATCGGATACTTTGTAGGAAATTTTTTTGGATTAAAAGATTCGTGGGTATCCATAAAAGGAAATATGGTATTTCTATCTAAAAAACAAGTTTTAAACCTTTTTGATGGATTTGAAATTATTGATTTCCAAGAAAATGAAAGGGATGGAAAAACAGGCATTGGAAAAATCAAGCATTGGCACATATATGATGTGATTGCAAAGAAAAAAGTGACATAGCTATAATTATAATACAACTAATTGACATAATCTGTAAGAATCGATAGAATTATATTGACAAGATGATTTTTAAATAAAAATATATAAAAAGGAATAAACAATGAAGCTTAAAGAAGTTATTAAGAATTTACTAAAGAAAGATAATACGAATAGTCAAGAAAAAAGAGCAATCGAAAAAAAAGAAAAATTTTCAAGTATAAAAATCGATGAAAAGGTAACAGGCGGAGATAGAGAAAATGGAGTTATAGAAAGATATCAAAATGGAAAGTTAATAAGCGTAACTCCATATTGTGATGGAAAAATAGATGGAAGAGTTTATACTTATTATAAAGATGGTTCAATTGAAAGTGTACAAAATTATAAAAAAGGAAAGCTACATGGAATCTCTGTTATATATGACAGATTTGGTAATGTAACATATGATTCAGAATATGAAGAAGGAAATTTAATAGGAAGAGATAATTTTAAAAATAAGAATGAATGGTATGGTAGAGAATTTTAAACAAAACTAAATATAATCATCTAAGGGTATAATCCGTGGTTTACCCTTGAAGTTAATTAAAAAACTCTTTAACAAAGGCCAATAGCTTGTTAAAGAGTTTTTTCTCTCCTATTACTACAAATCAGCTAAAGGATTTTTTTCTACAGCTTCACGCACTTGTTCATTATTCACGTGCGTGTATATTTCTGTAGTAGAAATACTTTCATGTCCTAATAATTCCTGCAGTGCTCTAATATCTACATTCCCATATTGATACATTAAAGTAGCAGCAGTGTGTCTTAATTTATGCACAGAGTATTTATTCGTGTCAAGCCCTGCACGTTTCAATTCTTTTTCCACAGTATATTGTACAGTCCTATTGCTAATACGCTCACGTCTTTCGCTTAAAAATAGGGCATCCCTTGAATTAAATTTTATACCTTCATGTGGTCTAACAGCTAAATAACTATTAATAGCATTCATACAAGCCTTATTTAGGTAAATGGTACGTTCTTTATTTCCTTTTCCAATAACGTTTAATTTGCAGTCAGAAAAATTAATGTCTTTTATATTAATCCCTACTAATTCGGATAAACGCATACCACAATTCAAAAATAAAGTAATAATAGCGAAATCTCTTTCTTTATTGCGATTGTCTTTATCCTCATTTGCAGTAACATCCAACAACTTTTTGCTATCATCTAAAGAAAGGTATTTAGGAATACGTTTGTCTTGTTTTGGTGTTTCCAAGTTTTGAGCAGGATTTGTATCTATTAAGCTTGTTTTTTGACTTAAGTATTTAAAAAATATTCTGATGGTAGATATTTTTCTGGCTCTAGTAGCAGCTTTACTTCTTTGCTCAATCGCCAAATAGGAAATAAAGGCGTGAATATCATTTAAAGTAATTTTTCTTAAGTCAGAAACACTAAAATCATTTATTTTAATATTTTCAAAATCTTGCTCTTTCGTTAGTCCGAAATGGATTTTCATAAATTTAAAAAACATAGATAAGTCATAATTATACTCTTTAATAGAGTTTGGAGATTTGTTAAGAATTGTAATAGAATAGTCCAAAAAAGAATTGATAAAGTCTGGATTATCTTCACGATTTATCATTTGTATCACACTCTCTTTCTCAAAAAGATTATATACCAAAGAAAAGTAAAATGGAACTATTTTGGCCAAAAAATTTTGTGCAAAGTTTTTATGATAAATTGTCCTTACTACATCAAGAAGTATGAAAGTAGATTAATTTTATATAAATTATAGATTATTTTTCTCTTAAATGATATTATTTTATCAAGAGAGAAAAAATAAATTAGAAAATATGGAGGAAATAAATGAAAAAAGTTTTAGTTCACCGGATCAGGACATAAAGCGGATAGTTGGAATAAAGTAATTTCCTATATGAATAATGATAAGGATATATTATGTCCTAATTTATCTACAATTTTAAATGGAAGAGAAGCAAGTTATAAAAATTTATATTCTTCTTTTATAGAATATTGTAATAAGATAGATGGAAAAATAGACTTGTGTGGTCTTTCACTTGGTGGCATATTAGCACTAAATTATGCTATGGATTATCCAAATAAAGTAGAAAAATTAGTTTTAATAGGAACACCACACCAAGTTCCTAAAATAATGTTTAGTATTCAAAATGTAATATTTAAGTTTTTGCCTAAAAAATTATTTGAAACAATGGCTTTCAATAAGAAAGATTCATTTATTTTAGGTAATACTATGAAAAAACTAGACTTTAGTAATAGAGTACAAAATGTTAAATGTCCGACTCTAGTTATTTGTGGAGAAAATGATAGTGCCAATATTAAATCTGCACATTATCTAGCAGAAAATATAAAAAATGCAAAATTAGAAATTATGAAAAATACAGGACATATTATAAATGAAGAAAATCCAAAAGAGTTATCGAAATTATTGGATAGATTTTGGAAAGAATAAAAAAAGTATGAGATTAGCTTGTCTAATCTCTTTTTTGTCTAAAAAAATTACTTCTTGTATTAAAATATTAACCTCTTACTAGGAAATTATTTACAAAAATAAATACACCTTTTATAATAACTACATAAGGAGATGAGAAAAGTTGAAAGTACGAATAGAAATAGATAGCAATATAGAAGAAGATGAAATAATCATAAAATGTAAAGAACTAACAAAATCTATTCAAAAAATAGAAGAGACAATTCAGCAAGAAAATCAAATTATTAATTTTACATTTTATAAAGATAATACAGAATATTATATTCCTTTAAATTCTATATTATTTTTTGAGACATCAGGAAATGAAATAAATGCTCATACAAGTAATGAAATTTATAAAGTAAAGTACAAATTATATGAATTGGAAGAAATATTACCAGTAAACTTTATAAGAGTTTCAAAATCAACAATTTTGAATGTAGATCATATCTTTTCTATTGAGAAGAATTTAACTGCATCTAGTATCGTACAATTCAATAAAACTCATAAACAAGTTTATGTATCGAGAAATTATTATAAAAAATTAAAAGAAAGAATAAATGAAAGGAGAAATAGTTATGAAAAAAGGTAGAAATTTATTTTGGGGAGTATTTTTTATATTTATAGCATTACTAATTATACTTAATCAGTTAGGACTATTAGGACAAATAAATATAATTAGTTTGATTATATCAATATTAATGTTACCATTAATTATTAGTGGTATAAGACATACAAATATGAGTGGAATATTATTTCCAATAGCTATTATTTTGATATTATATGCAAAACCTTTAGGCTTAGAAGAATTTTCACCATTACCTATTTTAGGAATAGCATTATTTTTAAGTATCGGATTATCATTTTTTATTAAACCAAAACCATATTTTTTTGAGAGAGAACACAATAAAACAATGGGTGAAGATGTAAAAGAACAATCAGAAGATGGAACAATTAATATTTCGACTAAATTGTCATCTAGTATAAAATATATTGATACGGATAATTTAAAGAAAGTAAATATTTATTGCTCTTGCTCTGGTAGTAAAATTTATTTTGACAATGCAAAAATAGAAGGTAATCAAGCAATTATTAATATAGAAGCTAGTTGCTCTGGAATTGAATTATTTATTCCGAAAAATTGGATGATAGAAAATCAACTGGACTGTATTATAAGTGGAGTTGAAGAAAGAGGAAGAAAAATAGAAGAAGATAATCAAAAAAAATTAATTTTAACAGGCAAGGTAAGTCTTTCTGGAATTAATATTATCTATGTTTAGAAAAAACAACAAGTACAATTTAAAATCGTACATTGATTTGAGATGTACTTGTTATTTTTATGCTAATTTTAGGAGGTTTAAGATGATAGAAAGGATAATGAAATTTGTAACAAGAAAAAAGAATTATTCTGATAGAAGATTAAAAGGTCTATATTCAAATGTATGTGGAATTGTTGGAATAGTATTAAATATATTCTTATTTATAATAAAATTAATTGCAGGACTATTGACAAATTCAATATCCATAATATCAGATGCTTTTAATAATATATCAGATGCGATAACAGTTTTTGTGAATATGTTTGGCGTTTTTGTTTCAAAATTTGGAGCAGGAGAGCATCATCCTTTCGGTCACGGAAGAATGGAATGGTTGACAGGATTAATAACATCTATTTTAGTTATTATTACTGGAGTTACATTGGTTAAAGAATCTTTTAAATCTATTATTTATCCAGAAACAATAAACTTTAATGTTGCTGTTTTAATAATATTAATAATTTCTATATTATTGAAATTATATATGTATAAATATAATAAAAAAATAGGTGATAAATATAACTTGATTTCTTTGAAGGCAACTGCACAAGATTGTATAGGAGATTCAATATCTACAATGGTTATTTTAATATCTACAATATTTTCTAGTTTAATGACTACTCAAATAGGAGGTAGGATAAATGGAATATGTGGTTTGATAGTATCTTTACTAATAATAAAAACAGGTTATGATACACTTAAAGAAATAACAGATAGAATATTAGGAAAAAAAGTCAATAAAGAAATTTATGATGAAATATTAAATATATTTAAGGGTTTTGATGGCATAACAGCAATAAAAGATTTAATGATTCACGATTATGGATATAATAATCTTATTATTACTGCAAAGATAATTGAAAATAAAAATTTAGAATCAACAGTAGAAGAAATAACATACCAAATATATCAAAAATATGGTTATAAAGTTATTATAGAAGAATGTAAAACAACAGAATTTGAGAAAGAAAAAATTAAAGACTTAATATCAGAACAGTTA
>CALXBX010000050.1 GCA_944386655.1 uncultured Clostridia bacterium
TATCTCAATAAAAGAGCAATTTGATACTAAAACACCAATGGGAAGAGCTATGATGTATATAGCATCTGTATTTGCACAATTAGAAAGAGAAGTAATTGCAGAAAGAATTAGAGATAACTTATTTGAACTATCAAAAACAGGTACATGGTTAGGAGGCGAGGCCCCTTTACGGATTTAGTGCAGAAAGATATAAAAAAGTAGAGGTGTGCGAAGAAGATAAAGACTGTATATCTAAAAAAAGTAAAGTTGCCTCTAAACTTGTTATAAATGAAGAAGAAGTAAGCAAGGTTAAATTAATATTTACTAAATTTTTAGAACTAAAATCAATGTCAAAATTACTGACATATTTAATGAATAACAATATAAGAACAAGAAGGGGTGTATATTTTGGAATATGCTCTATAAGAAAAATGCTTACAAATCCAGTATATGCTAAAAACGATAATGATACAATGGAGTATTTTGATTCAAAAGGAATATTTATTTACTGTGAAAATGATGACAGAAAGAATAACAATGGCAAATATGGTTTTTTGACATACAACAAAACAAGTGGGTATGGAGGAAAAGAAAAACCCATAGAAGAATGGATAATTGCAGTTGGTCTTCATCCAGGAATCATTGATGGGAGAGATTGGGTTGCTGTTCAAATGCTTATTAAAAAAAATGCTGATAAGAAATATAGAGCAGCCATATTGAAAAAGACTAATACTATTGTAACAGGTTTATTAAGGTGTAAAAGATGTAATTCACTTATGAGAGCAAAAAATATGGGAAAAGCAGATAAAGATGGAAATGCTTATTATAGATATTGCTGTAACTTAAAAGAAAAATCACGAGGGCATAAGTGTCAATCACTAAATGTTGGAAGTGAAATTGATAACAAGGTTTTTGAAATAATGAAGAATACTTTTGTACCTAATTCTGAAATATATAAAGAGCTTCAAAAAATAGCATCAATTAAGAGTAATGATAACTCTAATAGTGAATTGGAGTTCTTACAAAATGCTTATAATAAAAACAAGGAAGAAATTGACAAATTAGTAGAGAAATTACAGTATATTGACATTGATTTAATAGATATGGTAAATTATAAGTTGAGAGAATTAAAAGAACAAAAACAAAATTTAGAAACACAAATAGCAAACATAAAAAATAAAACAAAAATTAATAATAATTCTGAAATGCAAACTGCAAAAGGTTTGCTAAAAATTATTGATAATTCTTTCGACATATTCCATACATTTGATTTAAAAACTAAAAGAGATATTGTAGGCTTATTTATAGAAAAAATCTACGGTGATGGAGAGAACATTGAAATATATTTTTTGAATAGTCAAATAGGAGAATCTCAAAAAAAGTTTTTCATTCCAACCATTTCATCGAACCTTGAAAATTCTTTTAATGTTGACCTGTCATCAGATAGGGTGAGCAAATTCAAAAGAAGCTACAGATTTTAGAATTTGGGCAACTAATACATTAAAGGAATACATAAAAAAAGGTTTTGTATTAAATGATGAAATGCTAAAAAATGGACCAAAGTTCGGAAAAGATTATTTTAAAGAACTTTTAGAAAGAATTCGTTCAATTAGAACAAGCGAACGAAGAATTTGGCAACAGATAACAGATATATTTGCAGAATGCAGTATTGATTATGATAAAGATTCAGAAATTACAAAGAAATTTTATGCTATGATACAAAATAAATTCCATTATGCAATAACAGGAAACACAGCAGCAGAAATCATATATCAAAAAGCAGATCATACGAAAGAAAATATGGGATTAACAACATGGAAAAATTCACCAGACGGAAGAATTTTAAAATCAGACGTAATGATAGCAAAAAACTATTTAGAAGAAAAACAAATAAAAAAACTAGAGAGAGCAGTTTCAGGTTATTTTGACTATATAGAAGATTTAGTGGAAAGAGAAAATACCTTCACAATGGAAGAATTTGCAAGAAGTGTTAATGAATTCTTGGAATTTAGAAAATATGATATATTAAAAGACAATGGAAAGATTTCCAGAAAAATGGCTGAAGAAAAAGCGGAAAATGAATATAACAAATTTAACAAACATCAAAAAATAACATCAGATTTTGATAAATTACTCTTAGAAACCAAAAAGTTGGATAAAAAGAAATGAGGTTATATATTATAACCTCAAAAATATATAAAGGCATCTGCTGGGTAAAATAAGGATTTGATAACTAGTAATTTGTAGGGGATTGATTTATGGAAAATAAAAAGTGGTTGATAATTGGAATTATAATAATAAGTATATTATTTATTTTTAAAATTGGAAATGTAGCTATTTTAGACATTTTATTCTTTATCTGGATTTTTGGAACATTATTTATGCCGTATATAATAGGAATAGTAATTGCTGTTATAATGGTGTTTTTTATAAGAAAAAAAATAAAGGACAAAGATAAAAATTCCAAAATTTTTATATATACAATGATTATAATAGTAAGTATCATGGTATGTACAAATGTAGGATATCCTATTATGCAGTATTTAAGTGAAAAACCTGATAAAGTTTATACTGAAATGAAAGAGCTAAATGATAGTGAAAAGCTGATAGGATTATCCAAAAAAGAAGTTATTGAATTACTAGGTGAGCCAATAAACACTAGAGATAATATGTATATATATGATGCAGGAACATTAACGAACTATCTATTCTTAGGGGAAAGAGAATCTTATGATCTTTTTATATGGTTTGATGAAAATGATGTAGTAAAATCTACCAAAATAGATTTACCTTTAGGAGGATAAAGACTCTATGGAAGTTAGATATGAAGATGAAAATATATAGTTAACTCAAAAGACGAATATATAGTGATAGTACATTGCTTTATAATAAATTTATCGAATCAAATATTATTAGTATATACCAAGAGGGGGTAAATGTTATATCATATGGACGAGGAAAAGAAAGCTTTCATTTTGTTTTCAGGAGGAAAAGATTCACTAGTGGTAACCCTTAGACTAATAGAAAATGGTTACAAAGTTTATTTGGTTACCTTTGAAAATGGATGTGGATTAAAGGCAGAAAATGTAAATCATACAATAGAAAGATTAATAAAGAAATATGATAATAAAAAAATCGAAAATATAGGAATAAAAAATATTAGTGGTTTATTTAGAGAATTTATATATCCATTTTACAATTATACAAGTACTTATATAAAAAAGGAATTTGGAGATATATCCATCTCTCAGTTTAATTGTTTATCATGTAGGCTTAGTATGTATATAGCAAGTATAATTCTATGTAAACAATATCATATAGGTGAATTATATGATGGAGCAAGAAAAAGTCAACTATTTGCAATTGAGCAGATTGAAATGCTAAAGAAATTTCAAGAGTTATTTCAAGAAAATGATATAAAAATAGAATATCCATTGAAGGATGAAGAGGAAGATTGGAATATTAAAAATGAATTGTTAGCAAGAGGAATTGTTCCAAAAACGTTAGAACCACAATGCTTATTGGGAGTTCCACTTAAAAGTAAAGATATAAACGAAAGCATATTAGTAGCTACAATTAATACTTATGAAAATTATTTAAAACCTAAAGCTAAAGAAATGATAGAAAAATATAGAAATATAAACTTAACAGGAGAATGGATATGAGTAATAGAAGCAAACAATTTGTATTTATTCCATTTTGTCTAATAGCCCAAGCATATCAAGCTCAAGGGATTGTAAAATATGAATGGAAATCTTCTATAAAACCAGTTATACAATTGTTAATAGATAACGATATTAATATTGTACAAATGCCTTGTGCAGAGAGTTTATTTAAAAATTCATTAATTCGAGAACCAAAAGGAATAAGTAAATACGATACGGAAGAATTTAATATACATTGTGAGAATTTAGCTGAAGAAGTAGCTAAACAAATTCGTATAATATGTAATAGTGGTTATGAAACAATTGCAGTTTTAGGCATTGAACAGTCTCCCTCTTGCTGCGTAAATTATATTTATACCAATCATGGTATGGAAAAACGAAAAGGTTTGTTTATGGACAAGCTTAGCAAAAAAATTGAAGATTTGAACATACCAATTATTGGAATTAACAGAAAATATGTTCATAAATCTTTAAAAGAATTAGAAGACGTTATAAAAAATAGTAAAAGATAAAGAATAGAATAGGTTTCTAAGGGAAAAATAGGAATATATAGAGAAAAAATACCACAATAAAAAATTACAAAAAGAAAGCCTTGAAAATTTCCAATGGATATGCTAAAGTAAGAAGGAAAAATTAAAAGGAGGATAAAACTTATGAAGAAGAATGTTCTCATTACGATTGTTGTAATACTTGTAGTGGCAGTACTTGTAGTAGGAGCGGTTGTTCTTTTGAACAATAAGAAAGAAGAAAAAACAATAGATGTAGAGGTGGCTGGGCAAACCTTAGCAAATTCTACTCCATTTAATGAACTTGCTACAATGGATATTACAACAGAAGAGCTAGGATCCCTATATGGCATTAACACAGAAAATGTAGAAAAAGTAGTAGGAAAAATGCCTATGATGAATGTACAAGCTTCTATGTACCTAATCATTCAAGCAAAAGAAGGAACAGTAGATACAGTAAAAGCAGAATTAGATGCCTATGCTACACAATATGAAGAGCAATGGAGCAGATATTTACCAGAACAATATGAACTAGTAAAAAATAGAAAAACAGGAGTAGTAGGAAATACAGTATATTTGATTATTGCAGAAAATGCAGAAACACTAGAGCAAGAAATAATAAAATAATAGCACAAAACAGATAGTCTCTAAAAATAATCTTTAGAGGCTATATCTATTTTATAAGGAAGTAGAGGAGAAAAAATGGTTTTTAGCAGTATTGTATTTTTGTATATTTTTTTCCCAATCATGTTACTGGTTTATTTTGCAGTTCCTAAAAAGTTTAAAAATGCCGTAATGATATTGGCAAGCCTTGTTTTCTTTGCATGGGGAGAAATCAGATACATATTTATTATGCTAATTCTAGCAGTAATGGATTTCTTTTGTGGAAAAGGAATTGACAAAAATGAAGGAAATAAAGCGAAACGAAGGCTTTATTTATGGATAGACATAGGGGTTAATTTATTAATATTATTCTTTTTTAAGTATGCAGATTTTATTATAACCAATATCAATAGTGTATTAAATACACAAATTCCACTTTTAAACATACCATTGCCTATAGGTGTTTCTTTTAATACATTTCAGTCTTTATCTTATATTATAGATGTATATAGAGGTACTGTAAAATGTGAAAAGAGTTTTTATAATTACCTAACTTATACAACATTGTTCCCACAAATTATAGCAGGTCCAATTGTAAGATATGAAACAGTAGATGAAGAATTAGAAACGAAAAAGATTAGTATGGATAATTTCTCAAAGGGAATGAGAAGGTTTATCATAGGGTTAGGAAAAAAAGTGTTAATTGCGAATAATGTAGGAGCCTTGTGGCACACCATAGAAGTAGGACGGTTATTCAGAAATGTCTACCCTACTTTCTTGGGTGGGAATTCTTGCATTTGCACTTCAAATATACTTTGATTTTAGTGGATATTCCGATATGGCAATTGGTCTGGCTAATATCTTTGGTATGGATTTTGACGAAAACTTTAATTATCCTTATATTTCAAAAAGCATTACAGAGTTTTGGCGTAGATGGCATATGACACTAGGTAGCTGGTTTAGAGATTATATCTATATTCCATTGGGAGGTAATCGAAAAGGACTGCCCAAACAAATTAGAAATATACTCATTGTGTGGTTCCTTACAGGGGCATGGCATGGAGCTTCGTGGAACTTTATCCTATGGGGATTATTCTTTGGTGTCATTTTAATATTAGAAAAATTAGTTGTATTAAAATTGTTAGAAAAAATACCAAAGTGGATAGGTCATATTTATGCGATGTTTCTTGTTTTGATTAGTTGGGTAATCTTTGCATTTGAAGACTTAAACAAAGTAAAAGATTATTTACTATGTATGTTTCATTTAAATGGGACAAGTCTAGTAAATGCAGAAGGCTTATACTATTTGAAAAATTATTTTATCATCATTGTAATTGGAATAGTATTGGCTACACCATTATTATCAAAATTCTTTAAGAAGTTAGAAGCAAAGCAATCTAATACAAGAAGCATACTTCTTACACTTGTCTATATAGGTATACTCATCTTAAGTACAGCTAGCTTAGTAAGTGATTCTTATAATCCATTCTTGTATTTTAGATTTTAAAGAGAGGGAAAAAGCATGAAAAATAAGATATTTTTTACTATTTTTCTATTGGTATGGGTAACACTTATTGTATTAAATTTTGTTGTTAGAAGTGAAGAATTCTCAGAGCAAGAGAATAGATACTTAGCAAAATTACCAACCTTTCGTATAGAAAAATTATTAGACGGAACCTATCAAGAAGAGTTAGATACGTATATTAATGATCATTTTGTGTTTAGAAATGCTTGGATAAAAATAAAATCAGAAACAGAAATGCTACTTCGGTAAGACAGAGAGTAATGGAGTATACATAGGAAAAGATGGATATCTGTTTGAAAAAGTGGAATATACCCAAAAGGAGCAAGAACATTTAGAGCAAGTGGCAAAAATAACCAATGAATTTGCAAGTAAAACAGAATTACCCATCTACTTTATGCTAATACCAAATTCTATCTATATTCAGCAAGATAAATTGCCAGATAATGTGGTACCTTATAATCAAGAAGAAATTATCAACCAGTTTTATCAACAATTAGATGGAAACATAAAGACAATTCAGGTAAGCAATATATTGATGGAGAATAAAGAGAACTATATTTATTTCAAAACGGATCATCACATGACGAGTTTAGGGGCTTATTTAGCGTATACAAAACTATGTGAGGCAGCAAACTTAGAGGTAGAAGAATTAAGCAATTTTGAGCAAAAAACAGTCTCAGAAGAATTTTTAGGAACATTTGATTCCAAAGCACAAATTTTAAATCAAGAGAAAGACAAAATAGAAATCTATGTCAATCCAAAGAATTTAGACTTAAAAAGTGTAGAATATGATAAGGAAACAACACAAAGCATTTTTAATGAAGAGTATTTAGAGAAAAAAGATAAATATTCCTATTTCCTAAATGGAAATAATGCAAAAGTGGCAGTCAAAACGAAAGTGGAAAATGGAAAGAAATTACTTGTCATCAAAGATTCTTATGCTCACATTATGGCGCCATTTTTATGCCAAAACTATGAAGAAATTCATTTTATTGATCCAAGATATTATAAAGCTTCTATAACAGAATATGCTGCACAAAATGAAATGACAGATGTCTTGTTTTTGTATAATGTTTCTAATTTGCTAACAGATTTAGGAATCTTGTCCATACATTAAGAAATACCATAAATTTTATAGCAATATTTTATTTCATATGATATAATCTAAATGAACTTTAGGGACGTTCCTTAAAGTTCAAAGAATTCCGGTGGAGGAGAACAAAAATATGTTAGAAAATAAATTAGGAATAACAAATGCAATAGAACTTGCGAAGGAAGAAGAAAAAATAACAAAAATAAAAGCAATGGAATTATTTCAAACAAAGAAAATAGATACCTTTGAAGTGGGAACATTTAAAGGATTAGCTCAAATTCATAAATATTTATTTGAAGATATATATGCATTTGTGGGGAAGATACGAACAGAAAATATTTCAAAAGGAAATTTTAGATTTGCATCTGCTATGTATCTAGAAGAAGCATTAGAAAAAATAGATAATATGCCACAGTCCAACTTTGACGAAATAATAGAAAAATATATTGAAATGAATATAGCACATCCTTTTAGAGAAGGAAATGGAAGAAGTACAAGAATATGGTTAGATAGAATATTGAAAAAGGAAATCCATCAAGTGGTAGATTGGAGTAAAGTAGATAAGGAAGATTATCTGTTAGCCATGGAGAGAAGTCCAATAAAAAACACAGAAATTAAACTATTGTTAAAAAGTGCGCTGACAGATAAAGTGGAGGATAGAGAAGTTTATATGAAGGGCATTGATGCAAGCTACCATTATGAAGGTTATAGTGTATATAAGACGGAAGATTTAGTTTCGGAATAATTCCAACCAGATTTATTTTGGGAGAAGGGAATGAAAATTTAAAATGGAAGTTATTTTAGCTAGTAATAATAAAGAAAAATTAAGAGAAATTACCCATATATTACAACCTTTTGGAATAGAGGTAATTTCTCAAGCAGAGTCGGGTTTTGATATAGAAGTAGAAGAAACAGGAAAAACTTTTGCAGAAAATGCTATTTTAAAAGCAGAAGCAATACATAAATTATCTGGAAAACCGGTAATTAGTGATGATTCAGGTTTGCAAGTAGATTATCTACACGGAGAACCAGGTGTTTATTCTAAAAGATATGCAGGAGAAAATGCAAGCTATGAAGAAAAAATTCATAAAATTTTGCATTCTATGGAAGAAGCAAAAGAAGAGGAACGAACAGCAAGGTTTGTTTGTGCTATTTGCTATATAGATGAAAAAGGAGAAGAACATATTTTTCAAGAGGCTTGCGAGGGAAGCATTTTAAGAGAACCAAGAGGAGAAAATGGCTTTGCCTATGACCCTATTTTTCTTTATCAGGATAAATCCTTTGCAGAAATGAGCGAAGAAGAAAAAAATGAAGTAAGTCATAGAGGAAAAGCTTTAAGAAAAATGGCAGAATATTTCCGTGCAATTTAGGGACGTTCCTTAAAGTTCACATTTTGTAGGGGATTGATTTATGGAAAATAAAAAGTGGTTGATAATTGGATTTATAATAATAAGTATATTATTCATTTTTAAGATTGGAAATGTAGTTATTTTAGACATTTTATTCTTTATCTGGATTTTTGGAACATTATTTCTGCCTTATATAATAGGAATAGTAATTTCTATTATAATGGTGTTTTTTATAAGGAAAAAAATAAAGGACAAAGATAAAAATTCCAAAATTTTTATATATACAATGATTATAATAGTAAGTATAATGCTATGTACAAATGTAGGATATCCTATTATGCAGTATTTAAGTGAAAAACCTGATAAAGTTTATACTGAAATGAAAGAGCTAAATGATAGTGAAAAGTTAATAGGATTATCCAAAAGAGAAGTTATGGAATTACTAGGTGAGCCGATAAACACTAGAGATAATATGTATATATATGATGCAGGAACATTAACGAATTACTTATTTTTAGGGGAAAGGGAATCTTATGATCTTTTTATATGGTTTGATGAAAATGATATAGTAAAAGCTACAGAAATAGATTTACCTTTAGGAGGATAAAGACAATTTATAGTATGTTTATGATAGAATGGCAATGAATTTAAATGAGGTGGTAGGACAAACTCATTTAATAGGAAAAAACAAAATATTAAGAAAAATAATTGAAAGCGATAATGTTCCCTCAATGATATTTTGGGGCCCACCCGGAGTAGGCAAAACCACTCTTGCACATAATATTGCAAAGGAAACAAAATCTGAATTTATTACTTTTTCAGCAGTCACCGCAGGAATCAAAGAAATAAAAAAAGTAATGATAGAAAAATGATGAATAAGGAAAACTTAAGGAGAAAAGAAATGGAAGAAAATAAAAGGGAAGAAGATAATTCATTAAAAAAACAAAAAATAAAGAAAAAAGAAATATCTCAAAAGCCAGAGAAAACAAAAAAATTGTCTAAGAAAGTAAAAATACTAATTGGTATTGTTGCCATGATGCTCTTGTTCGTTTTAGCTATTATTTTATTTTTCATACTTAGACCCAAATTTAGAGATGCAACTATTGAATTAGGCACAACACAAATTGCTGCAGATAACTTTCTTGTAAGTACTATATATGAGAAAGAAGCAAAATTAATAACGCCTTTAGAAGAGATAGACTTTTCTAAAGTAGCAGATATAGATATTACATTAAGTTATAGAGATAAAGAAGAAACAGTAAAATTACATATTGTAGATACAACACCGCCAAAAGTTACTTTTCAAAATATAACGAGATATACAGGATATGTAGTAAATGCAGATGATTTTGTGGTAGATAAATCGGATTTATCGGAAATGCATGTTGAGTCCACTAACATAGAAGATACAAATGAATATAAAGATTATATTGTTACTGTTACAGTAGAGGATGTTTATGGAAATAAAACTTCTAAAGATTGCGTTTTAACAATTAACTGGTTAAAACAAGAGGTGACTGTAGAGCAGGGACAACCTTTTACGAAAGAAAATGTAATAGTCAATATGGAAAAAGATGCAGATAAATTATCACAAGAAGAAATAGAAAAGGTAGATACTGGAAAATTGGGAGAATATATACTTACAGCTATGGTGGATGGAGTAAAATATGAATGTAAAGTAATTGTACAAGATACTACACCACCAGATTTACAATTAAAGGATGTTAGTATATATGTGGGACAGAAAGTAAATGGAAAAGATAGCTTTATTAAATCAGCAACAGATGCATCAGGAGAAGTAACTACTAATTTAAAAACAGAAATAGACTATAGCAAAATAGGTGACCAAGAAATTGTAATAGAGGCAATAGATAAAAATAATAATAAAATTGAAAAAACTTGTAAATTAACGATAAAGGAAGATAAAGAAGGTCCAGTTTTTTCTGGAGTAGGAAATTTAAATGTTAGTAAAAATACTAAAATAGATTATTATTCTGGCGTAAGTGCAAAAGATGCAAGAGAAGGGAAAAAAGAGTTTTCTGTGGATGCAAGCAAGGTAGATGTAAGTAAAGCAGGAACTTATTATGCAATTTATACTTCTTTAGATAGTAAAGGAAATAAAACAACCTACAAAAGAAAAGTTACGGTGAAACATGATGCGGCAGATGTGTCAGCGTTGGTAAAAGAAATGTCTGCACAATGTGGAAATGGTGTTGAACAAATAAGAGATTTTGTAAGAAATAAAATTACATATGGACATAGTTATGGAGATGGAGATCCGGTATGGTATGGATTTACTAAATGGACGGGAAACTGTTATGTACATGCTCTTTGTTTTCAAGCTCTCTTACAGAATAAAGGGTATGAAACAAAATTAATATGGACAACAGATAAGACGCATTATTGGAATATGGTAAAAATTAATGGCAATTGGAAACATATGGATGCCACTCCAGATAGAAATCATAGAAAAATAAGTATTATGAATGATGAACAAAGACTCTCTACTTTAAGCGGAAGAACTTGGGATAGAAATGCTTTTCCAAAGGCTAACTAAAAAAAGAAAAGAGGATGAAAAATGAGAAAGAAAGTGAAATGGGTTTTATTGGGTATTTGTATTGCTATTTTATTGACAATTGCAATATGGACGATAATAACTAATAGTAAAGTAATAGCAAACAATGAATGGATGAGTGCTAATGCTAATATAGAACAACATAATAAGGAACAAAATATAGTAGAGTCGTTAGTAGAAGAAAATAAAATGCAAAATACTTGGGTAGTAGACATAGGTAAAGAAGAACAAAACTCTATTCTTAACCTTGTAGTAGATTCTCCAGAAGAACAATTAGAATTTGAGTTACCAATTAATGGAACAACTGGTTATGCTCCAACAACCATAAATTTATTAGAAAATGCTACAGAAGGGGCCAAGGTGATTACTAAAATAAAAGCGGGTCAAGCATTTACTATTTTATCAGAGGAAAATAACTATTTTTATGTGCAATATGGAGAAGAAAAAGGCTGGTTAGATAACACTCTATGCATGGTAAATCTACCAGACATTATTCCTTCTATTGTATATGATGATACTAATAGTTATCGTTCTATTTTTCAATCTTCTGGATACAGTTTGCCAGATATTACAGGAAAACAATTATATAATGCTAGTTCTTACAATAGTCGTCTGCAAGAAACACAATACAATATGCCAGTAATGTACCAAATGGCAAAAAAAATATATCAGGCACAAAAACAAGCACTTGCTAATCATCAAAGCTTAAAGATATATGAAACATTTAGACCATATGAAGTGCAAATGAAAGTATCTTCTAGCTTAAAGCAATTAGAAGATAGTAATGAGGCAGTAAAAAGTGGAATTAATACTGGAAGTTGGAATGAAAGTTGGTTTATTGCACAAACTCGTTCTAATCATCAATTAGGAGTAGCGATGGATGTTAGTTTAGTACAAATTAACACATCAGAACAGAAAAAATTGGGGAAATACACTTATACCAAAGTAACAGATTATACAGAATATGTAATGCCTACACAAATGCATGAATTAAGTGCTAGGGCAGTAGCTTTTTCTTATCCCGTTTCTTCTGCCTCTAAAACAGCTTGGAAAAATGTACCACTAGCTAAGACAATGACACAAGCTGCCAAACAATTGCAAAATTACTGTACTAGTGCAGGAATGAGTCCACTAGCATCAGAATGGTGGCATTTTAATGATTTAGATGCAAAAGAAGCTATAAAAAATAGAGGGGTAAATGGAAAGTTTTATTTACAAGATAATGTAAGCAAAATACCAGAAAAATAGAAATAAGATAGTAGGTATGAGGGGAGAAAAGATGAAAGAAAATAGCGATGATACTGAGAAGGTAGTAGAAAAAGAACAAAAAAATCATACTAAAAAAGAAAAGCTAGAAACAGAGAAAAAAACAAAGAAAAAATTATCAAGAAAAACGAAAATGATTCTTCTTAGTATTATAATAGTAACCATTCTTAGTGCTATAGCTATTGGTTTATTCTTAGTATTTAGACCTAAATTTAAAGAAGCAACAATTGAGCTGGGAACAACAGAGATTACAGTAGATAATTTTCTGGTAAGTAACATGTATAAAGAGCAAGCAAAACTATTAACACCAATAGAACAGATAGATTTTTCTAAAGTAGCAGATATAGACATTACACTAAGTTATAGGGATAAAGAGGAAACGGTAAAGTTACATATTGTAGATACAACACCACCAAATGTAACTTTTCAAAATATAACGAGATATACAGATTATGTAGTAAATGCAGATGACTTTATTGTAGAAAAATCAGATTTATCTCCTATAACAGTAGATGCTACATCTTTAGAAAATACTAGCCAATATAAAGATTATGTAGTAACGGTAACAGTAAAAGATGAGTATGGAAATACTACTTCGAAAGATTGTATTGTAACAATTACATGGCTAAAGGATGAAATATATAAAGAGTTAGGACAAGAGTTTACTAAAGCAGATGTGATTGTCAATATGGAAAAAGATGCAGATAAATTACCACAAAGTGAAGTAGAGAAAGTAGATACCTCAAAGTTAGGAGAATATATTCTTACTGCTAATGTAGAGGGAGTAGACTATACTACTAAAGTAATTGTACAAGACACAACTCCACCTACCTTAGAACTAAAAAATGTAACTATCTATGATGACGAAAAAGTAAATGGAAAAGAGAGTTTTATCAAATCAGCAACAGATGCATCAGGAGAAGTAACCACTAATTTAAAAACAGAAATAGACTATAGCAAAATAGGTGACCAAGAAATTGTTATAGAAGCGGTGGATAAAAATAATAATAAGGTAGAAAAGACAGCTGTTTTAACGATTAAAAAAGATACCGAAGGGCCTGTGTTCTCTGGGCTTTCTAATGTAACTGTAGCCAAAAACGGTAGTGTAAATTATACAAAAGGAGTAAAAGCAGTAGACGCTAGAGAAGGAAATTGTGAATTTACTGTAAATTCTAATAGTGTAAATCTAGGAGTTGCAGGAACTTATTATGCTACTTATACTTCGAAAGATAGTAAAGGAAATACCACAACGAAGAAAAGAAAAATTACCGTAAAACATAACCAAAAAGACACCAATCAAAAATTTAATGAATTTTATTCTACTTACTTGCAAGGAAAAAGTCCAACTGACATGACCGTAGCAGTTAGAAATGCAATTGGCTATAATCATAATTGGGGTGGAGATGATGCAGTATGGTATGGACTTACAAATAGAACCGGAAATTGCTATGTGCATGCAGTTATTTTGCAAAAAGCACTTACGAAAGCTGGTTATAAAAATATGATAATTTATACTAAAGATAAGACACATTATTGGAACCTAGTTTATGCAAATGGAGTTTGGAGACATTATGATGCTACGCCAGGTGACCATTTAATAGGACCTGTAACAGATGATGAAAAATTTAATAGTACAGGATTGTATCAAAGAGATTGGGATAGGAATGCTTATCCAAAAGCAGAATAAAGAAACGAGGGAAAATTTATATGATAAGAAATGTACTTATACTTTTGGTAAGTATAGTGGTTTATTTAAATTTTGGTATAACAAATTTTTTATTTATTTTATTTAGTATACTTACTACTTATATAGCTGCTAAATTTTTAGAAAAAAGAAGCAAGAAAATTATTTTAACTATTGCTATTGAAATAAATGCATTCATTCTTATATTTTTTAAATTATATGGAGCTAATTTGTTTCCAAGTTTAGAAGAAAATTGGAATCTTGTAGCACCTATGGGAGTATCTTATTATACTTTGCAAGTAATTTCTTACTTAGTGGATGTATATAAAGGAAAATATAAGGCAGAAAACAACTTTTTCTACTATTGTTTATATATTTTTTATATTCCACACTTATTTATTGGGCCAATTTCTAGATATGAAGATATGAAAAAACAATTTTTAACACCTACTAAAATCTCCTTTACCAACTTATATAATGGGGCTTTACGTTTTGCGTGGGGGTTATTAAAAAAATTAGTAATTGCAGGGAGAGCCTCAATTGTTATAGCAACTATTACGCAAGGGGGAGAAATTTATCAAGGAGCTTATGCACTTTTGGCAATGTTACTTTATTCAATACAATTATATACGGATTTTAGTGGCGGTATTGATATGGTAATGGGAGTATCCAAAATGTTAGGAATAGAATTACAAGAAAATTTTGATTCACCTTATTATGCACAAACTATCAAGGAATTTTGGAGAAGATGGCATATTAGTTTAAGTTCTTGGCTTAGAGACTATATTTATATACCGCTTGGAGGAAGCAGATGTAGCAAAATAAGAAAAGTAGTAAATACTTTAATTACCTTTTTAGTATCTGGCTTTTGGCATGGAGCAAACTATCTATTATGGGGAATTTTACATGGCATTTTTGTTTTATTGGGAGATACACTAAAAACAAAATGGAAATGGTTGAATAGAGGCATTACTTTTGTTTTAGTTTCTTTTTTATGGTCATTCTTTATTTGGAGTAATACAGGAGAAGCTGTAAGAATGATGGGGTCTGTATTTACAACTTGGAATATAGTGGATTTAGGAAACAATATTTTAAACTTAGGTCTTACCTTTGCAGATTGGGTAGTACTTCTTGTGTTTACTTTAGTGTTATTTGTATTTGATGGTAATAAAAGTAAAATCATACAAAAAGTAAAAAAATGGAGTCCGGAAGTAAAAACTATTATTCTATGTTCCATCCTATTATGCATATTTATTTTAGGAATATATGGAATAGGCTTTCAAGTAGACGATTTTATTTATAGTAAATTTTAGTAGAAGTACAAAATAATCAAAAAAGGAGTGAAAAAATATGAAAACAAAACTTCGTGTCATCACAATTGTGATAATATTTCTGCTACTTTTTATATTTTTTAATAGGCTATTGCAACCCAAATACATGGATACATTAGTAGAAGGCAGTATGATTTCACAATATTATCATGAACCAAAAGACCATGAGGTAGTTTTTATAGGAGATTGTGAAGTATATGCAAATTTTTCGCCTATGGTAATGTATGAAAAAGAGGGAATCAAAGCATATGTGAGGGGATCTTCCCAACAATTAATATGGCAGTCCTACCAAATACTAAAAGAGACATTGCACTATGAGATCCCAAAAATAGTAGTATTTAATGTAAATTCTATGAGATATGATAAAAATAGCAAAGAAGTAAGCGAAGCCTATAATAGACTAACAATTGATAATATGAAATGGTCACAAGAAAAAATAGATATTATTCAAGATTCTATGACAGAAGATGAAACTTTTTTATCTTATGTGTTTCCTATTTTAAGATATCATTCCAGATACGATGAATTAACAGCAGAAGATTTTGAATATTTATGGAAAAGAAAAGATAATACATACAATGGTTTTTTAATAAATAAAAACATTAAAGGAGTTACATCACTACCTATACAAAGGAGACTTGCGGAATATCAGTTTAGTGAAGAATGTTATCAGTATTTAGATAAAATAACGAATTTATGCAGGGAAAATAATATCCAATTAGTATTAATTAAAGCACCAAGTTTGTATCCTTATTGGTATGATGAATATGATGAACAAATAAGAAACTATGCAAATGAACATGATGTAGATTATTATAATCTAAAAAATTATGTAGATGAAATAGGAATTGATTATTCTGTAGATACTTATGATGGAGGTTTGCATTTGAATTTAACAGGGGCAACAAAATTATCTGAGTTTTTTGCCAATTTATTAAAGAAAAATTATGATTTAACAGATTATAAGGGAGACGAAATTTACGAAGAAAAGCTAAAAGAATATAAGGAGACAATACAGTAAGAAGAAAAGTATAGGTAATCGTTTTAATGAAAGCAGAAAAAACAGTATTCAGTAATAAAATGTAAAAAAAAACTGTACTTTTTGAAAAGTTTATTATACAATTACACAGTAAGATTACTTAGGAAAGATAAGGAGGAAAAAAGTATGAATAAAAAAGTGATAATAGTTGTTGGAATTTTAGTAGTAATTATTATAGGAATTGTGGTCTACCTGTTTATGCAAAGTTCAGAAGATCAAACAACAGCAGAACCACAAAATATAGTAAGTAATGAGGCACAAGAAGAAAAATTTTCAGTTTCTTATCAAAATGTAGATATTACACCAGGACAACCTTTTGATGCAGATGCTATTGCAGAAGAAGCAGAATATTCTCAAATTCCTAGTTGTGCTTTTGAGGGAACCGATAATGTATCCACTTATGCACATGTAGAAGTAACATCTGCACAGATAAATGGAAAAGAAACTGTATATTCCGTATATTTCTTAGATGATGAAGTATCAACGCCAGAGGGAGTTAAGATAACAGATGATAGAGCAAAAGTAATAGAAACATATGGGGATAATTACGAAGAAGCCGGAAATAAAATTACCTATACAAGGGGAGATGTTCAATTATCTTTTATGATAGAAAATGATGTTGTTACAAGTATAGAATATGTATACGCAAGTGAACTTTAGGGACGTTCCTTAAAGTTCATTTCATATGATGCAATTTAGCATGGTTCTTAAAAATTTCAAGCAAATTACAAGAGAGGAAGAAATATTGGAGAAGAATTATCAAAATTTAGAAGATACAATAGAGATAGATCCTACAGGAGAGAATAGGGATGAATTCATAAAAAAGCAAATGGAAGATGCTATAGAAAAAACAGGCGATTTAATGGATGCTTTTGATGTGGCTTATCAAAAGGGAAGAGTGGATTTGTTTTGGCGATGGATAGAAGAACAAAACTTGCAAAGAGACATGATTGCTAATTCTTTTGAATATCTAGTTTTTCATGTAGGTGAAAAAGAAATGGAAAAGAAAAAATGCTTTAAGACAATGATAGAAGAAAAAGGGCTAGATTATTTAAAAAAGATATATGGACAAGGGCTAGGAGATAAAATAAAAGAACTTTATCAAAAAAGAAAGATAAATTATATGGATATTTCTTTTTTAACAAAAATAGATAGAGAAATGCAAAGAAAAGTGCAGGCTGATGTCATAGAAAAATTAGCAGATTTGTATCTTGATGGCAATTTAATGATTGGAGTTCATAGAACTGGAGGAATGGAGAATGCAGGGAAAAATATTAGTGCAGAAGGACTTAATTTGACAGGAGACATTTCTTCAGGAGCGAAAGTGGAGCATAAAAACATAAAGGATAAATTGGCAAAAAATATAACCTTTATCGATAGTTTAGGATTTATGACAAGAGAACTAGTAGCAAGTGTAGGATATAAAAATCATGATCAAAAGTTAATAGATAATATTATTATTGCTATACCAAAAGAAGAACTAAAAAGAGAAAATTCGCAGATAATAATAAAAGATGAAGGGCAAGAGAGATTGGCTCCTAAATTTATAGCAGGGTATGTAGTGGTAGATTGTGCAGAAAAAGTAATGCAAGAATATGTAGAAAATTCTAAGTCTATAATAAATAAAAAGTCGGTAGCTACATGGCTACAAAGATTTCAAGGCTGGAAGGACGTATTAGGAAAATCTCAATATCCTAGAAAAAAAGCAG
This sequence comes from uncultured Clostridia bacterium, assembly GCA_944386655.1. GTDB lineage: Bacteria > Bacillota > Clostridia > TANB77 > CAG-508 > UMGS1663. Next base: position 18,325 of record CALXBX010000050.1, read on the forward strand.
AGTTGATGTCTGAAATAAGTGAAAATTTAAAGGATAAGACAGCTAATCAACAAAAGCAAGAAGTGCAATTTAGGGACGTTCCTTAAATTGCAAAAGTTAAAGAAGCAAAGAAGAGAGGATGAACTTTAAGGAACGTCCCTAAAGTTCAAAAAGGAGGAAAAGGTTTTGAGCAGATTAGTGGTAATAGATGGAAATAGTATTATGAATAGGGCTTTTTATGGTGTAATGGGAGCTAAAATGTTAACAGCAAAGGACGGTAGTTATACCAATGCAATTTATGGCTTTTTGGCTATTTTGTTTAAAATAGTAGAGGACTTAAAACCAGAATATTTAGCGGTTGCTTTTGATCTAAAAGCACCTACAGCAAGGCATAAAATGTATGAAGGATACAAAGCCAATCGTCATGCTATGCCAGAAGAATTAGCACAGCAAATGCCAAAAATTAAAGAAATTTTGCAAGATATGAATATTTCCATTATAGAGAAAGAAGGCTATGAAGCAGATGACATTTTAGGAACTCTTTCTAAAAGAGCGGAAAAAGAGGGAAAGGAAGTAACAATTTTATCAGGAGATAGAGATACTTTCCAATTAACTTCTGACCATATTACGGTACGTATTCCAAGAACCAAAATGGGAAAAACAGAGGAAGAAGATTTTGATAAGAAGAAAGTAGAGGAAGTATATGGAGTAGAACCTATTCAACTAATAGAAGTAAAAGGACTTATGGGAGATAGTTCTGATAATATTCCGGGAGTCCCTGGTATAGGAGAAAAGACAGCTCTTCAACTTATTAAAGACTATGGCAGTATTGACCACTTATATGAGGAAATAGAAAAAGGAGAAGCGACATCTGTTAAAGGAAAAACAAGAGAAAAGTTAGTGGAAAATAAAGAGTTAGCACTTCTTTCTAGGACACTGGGTACCATTAATTTAGCAGTGCCAATAGAAGAAAGTATAGAAGATTTGCAGACAAGACCTTGGGATGAAGGAAAAGTATTAGAAAAGTTTAAACAACTAAATTTTAATAGATATATTGAGCGTTTTCATTTGAATGAAAAACAAGAGACAATCCCAGAGAAAACAGAAGAACAAACTTATCAAATAGAAACCATAGAACTACAAGAAGGAACAAAATTAGAACAGTGGAAAGAAGAAATTCGAAAAGAAGGTATTTTTTCTTATTATTTCGAAAAAGAAAAAGATGATACTCCTACTAAAATTGTAAAAAAGAAAATAACACGTATTAGCGTAGGTATGAAGAGCAAACAAATTGTATATGATAGTAGTAAAATAGAAGAAAAGCAGCTACTTCTTTTACGAGACATTTTGGAAGATGAGAATATCCAAAAAATAGGCTATCGTATGAAAGAAGATTGGATTATGCTAGCAGAGATTGGCATTTTTATGAAAGGAATGTCTTTCGATGCAGAAATAGCGGCTTATCTATTGGACCAAACGAGAAGTAAGTATGAACTAGAAGAATTGATAGAAGAATACTTACAAGTGAATGTAACAGAGAACATTGGTGAAAGCTCCCATAAGGAAGAACAAATGAACTTATTTGATATGGGAGAAGATATAACCAAAAAGCAAGAAGAAGAAAAACAAAAAAGAAATACTTTTTTGGCTTACCATTTGGAAAGCTTAAAAGAAATATTAGAACAGAAAATAGAAGAAGTGCAAGAGACGAAGCTATTAAAAGATATAGAAATGCCACTAGAAGAAGTATTAGCAGGGATGCAATGGGTAGGTATGTATGTAGATAAACAAGAGTTAGAGTCATTTGGAAAAACCATGAAAGAACAATTGCAAGTATTAACAGAGGACATTTATAAAATGGCTGGGGAAGAGTTTAATATCAATTCTACACAACAATTAGGAACGATTCTTTTTGAAAAATTGAAGCTACCTACTTCTAAAAAAACAAAAAAAGGGTATTCTACAGATGTGGATACACTAGAAAAAATAAAAAAAGAACACCCTATTGTGGAGAAAATATTAGAGTATAGAGGACTTATGAAATTAAATTCTACTTATGTAGAAGGACTTATCCCTTATATTAATCCAAAAGACCAAAGAATCCATTCCTATTTTCATCAAACCGTAACGGCTACAGGTAGAATTAGCTCTACAGAGCCAAATTTGCAAAATATACCAACTAGATTTGAACTAGGAAAACAATTGAGAAAAGTATTTAGACCAAAAGAGGGATATATTTATCTGGATGCAGATTATTCTCAAATAGAACTTAGAATTTTGGCACATATTTCTCAAGATGAGCATATGTTACAAGCTTTCCGAGAGGGAGAAGATATTCATAAACAAGCAGCATCCAAGGTGCTTGGCATTCCAATAGAAGAAGTAACAAAAGAACAAAGAAGTAGAGCAAAAGCAGTTAACTTTGGCATTGTGTACGGAATTAGTGATTTTGGACTTGCAGAACAAATTGGAGTAAGTAGAAAAGAGGCAAAACAATATATAGAACAGTATTTGGAAAAATATAGTGGTATACAAAAATTTATGACAGATATTGTAGAAAAAGCAAAAGAACAGGGATATGTAGAAACATTGTTTTCTAGAAGAAGATATATTCCAGAGCTAAAATCTAATAATTACATGGTAAGACAATTTGGAAATAGAGTAGCTATGAATACACCAATACAAGGAACAGCAGCAGATATTATGAAAATAGCAATGGTGAATTTAGCTAAAAAATTAAAAGAAGAAAAAGTAGATGCCAAAATTGTATTACAAGTACATGATGAACTTATATTAGAGGCAAAAGAGGAAGAAAAAGAAAAAGCAAAACAATTATTAAAAAATAGTATGGAAGGAGCAGCTACTCTTTCTATACCATTAGAAGTAGAAGTATCGGAAGCAAAAAATTGGTATGAAGCAAAATAAAAGGAGGACTTTATTTGCAAAACAAAAGGAAAAGATATTTCGTAGTTTTTATTATTATTTTATGTGTAGTGGCTATATTATTTGGTGTTTTTAGAATACAAGATATGGTATTAAAAATGATATATCCACAAAAATATGCAGAATTAGTAAATCAATATGCTAAGGAAAATGATTTAGATCCATTATTGATATATGCTATTATGAAAGCAGAAAGCAATTTTAAGCAAGATGTTGTTTCTAATAGCGGAGCGGTGGGGTTAATGCAATTAATGGAAAGTACTGCTCAAGAGATGGCAGACGATTTGGCGATAGAGATACCAACAAAGGAATCTTTATTTGATCCAGAGCTAAATATTCAAATAGGAACTTACTATTTTGCTTATCTTTTGGGAGTTTACGAAGGAAATATTTACTTAGCCCTTACTGCATATAATGCGGGGATTGGAAATGTAAACACATGGATAGAAGAAGGAACTATTAAAGAAGATGGCTCAGACATAGAAAATATTCCCTATAAAGAAACGAATAATTATGTAAGGAAGATTATACGAGATTATAGAATTTATCAAGATTTATATGAAGGAGGAAATTAAAATGTCGGTTTTAGTAACTGGTGGAACAGGCTATATTGGAAGCCATACCGTAGTAGAATTATTAAGTGCAGGAGAAAAGGTAATTATCATAGATAATTTTTCGAATAGTAAACCAGAAGTATTAGACAAAATAAAAGAAATTACCAAGAAAGATGTTACATTTTATAAAATAAACTATTTGGATGAAAAAGAAATGCAAAAAGTATTTGAGGAAAATCCAGATATAGAAGTGGTAATTAACTTTGCAGGATTTAAAGCGGTAGGAGAATCTGTGCAAAAACCTTTAGAGTATTATCATAATAATGTTACTGGTGCATTGATATTATTACAGATGATGAAAAAATATCATGTGAAAAAATTTGTATTTAGTTCTTCCGCAACAGTATATGGGGAGCCAGAAAGAATTCCTTTAACAGAAGATTGCAGAGTGGGAGGAACCACGAATCCATATGGCACTTCTAAATTAATGATTGAACAAATTTTGCAAGATTTGTATCGTTCTGATAATAGTTGGGATATTTGTATTCTTCGCTATTTCAACCCAGTAGGAAGTCATGAAAGTGGACTTTTAGGAGAAGAACCTCAAGGGATTCCTAATAACTTAATGCCATATATTGTGAGAGTAGCAAGTGGTACATTAAAAGAATTATCCGTATTTGGTAATGATTATCCAACTTCAGATGGAACAGGAGTAAGAGACTACATTCATGTAGTAGATTTGGCAAAAGGGCATCTAAAAGCAATTGAAAAACTAAGAAAAGAGGAAAAAGGATTATATATCTATAATTTAGGTACGGGAACAGGTTATAGTGTACTAGACATGGTAAAAGCATTTGAAAGGGCAACAGGCAGAAAAGTTCCTTATAAAATAGTAGAAAGAAGACCAGGAGACATAGCTACTTGTTACGCAGACCCTACGAAGGCATATGAAGAACTAGGCTGGAGGGCAGAAAAAACATTAGAAGACATGTGCCAAGATGCATGGAGATATATAGAAAAACAAACTGAAAAGTAAAAGGGGATAAGATTATGTTTAAAGATGCAAGAGAAAAAGAAGAATATTTACAAAAAAATAAAGTTATTTATGATTTCAACAAGTTAGTAAAAGATTATTTCGAGTGGGATGAAGAGGGAAGTATATTATTGGATTCTTCCAAGTGCTGTCAATCTATAAGAGATATTACAAATTATGCAACTTGCATTGGTTGGATTATGCTTCCAGATGGAAGTTTGGCATTGTTAAAAAATAGTTTAGGAGATGTAGATAGAAGACTAAATTTATCAGATTATAATATTGCTAGATATAACTGTTTGTTGATGCCTGAGTTAGCAAGGCAATTTGGCTTAGAAAGTGCACAATATTATTTTGCAAAAAGGGTGAAAAATAGGCCCAAAACTAGCCTAAAATTTATATTGACTACAGACTTTAGAAACAAGGAGAAAAAAGAAGAATTAGTAGAAGGCCTAGATATTTTATCAGATGATAATATATTTAGCATAACGGAAATAATAGAACAAATGGAAGATTATTTAATAGAAAATGGTGCAAGAATAGAAGATATAGAACAATGTAAAAGAGATTTTTTAAAACAAACTTTGTTTCATAAATTTATAGAACATACGGATGAAAATAATGGTAATTGGGGAATTATAAAAGATCAATATAATCACTTTCAATTAGCTCCTTGCTACGATTTAGACTGTGCATGTCGCATACATAAAACCACGAAAAAGATGAGAAGGTGCGATAATACTAAAACAGATTTACAATCCTTTATAGAACAATATAGAGAAGAAAGCTGGCTTCCTGGATACTTAGAGGAAGTAATGAAACATTTTTCATTACAAGAAGCTTATAAAAAAGTGGAAGAAAATACAAAGATAAAAATACCTGAGCAAGAAAGAATGCGATACGAAGCCTTTTTTCAAGAAAAGCAAAAAGAATTGAAAAAAGCGTATGAATTAGTAATAGCCGGTGAAGAAAAAGGAGAACAAAGATAAGGAGTAACCATAATATTTATACAAATAATAAATAGGTTTTCATAAAAAAATAACAAAAATGAAATGTGAAAAACTTGTGAACGCAAAGTGACTAAAATAGGTTATCAACAGAGTTATCCACATTATCCACAAAATTATTTTTACTGTGGATAACTCTAAATATGACAAAAATGGAATACATAATACAGGAAAATGATATTACTTTGCAACGAATTTGTAATAAAACATCCGGAAAGTCATAGGATTGTCATATATTAGACAGATACTTACTTGTTCCGACAAAATAAAAGAAAATAATAATTGACATATAGTAATGTATTTGTCATAGAAAACATATCCATGAGGAGGTTAATGTTTGCTTTGTAATTTATGCTTTGCAACTGTATATTTTTTTGATGGGGATGATGTAATACATCATCCCCATTCACAATAGGAGTGCCAACAACTAGCTACATATTAAAAAGATAAAATTTTAATACAACCAAACTTCAATTGTCCCGTCATCATTAGAAATGGGGGGACTTGCAGGTCCTGCACTACCAATGTAATAATTTACCGTATATGTCTGGTTGGTTAAAGGCATTAATAATGGTAAATTTTTCTTTTCGCCATTTCCTGTTATAGTACAAGCATAACTCATTTGAATACCATCAGATGCAAAAATTTCAATAGATACTGTGGTATTACTATTGAATCCAGATGTTTTGACAGTATACTGATTCATTGTAAGAAAAGGACTACAAGAAACAGTAAATGAGCCGGCATAACTTCCAGCAGAATGACGATACAAGGTATAACCTGCAGTTCCTATACGTGGTTGATTTTCTTCAGCCACGCTAGCGGTGGCTGAATGGAGTTGTTCCTTTGCAAATACAGGCATGCTCATAGCGAAACATAATGCCAATGACAAAAATAACCCCAATGCTTTCTTTGCTTTTTTGAAATTTGACATAAATCTAAACCTCCTAAACAAAAAAAGCACTCCTATTGTATCATAAGAAGATTATTATTACCTTCTTTATGATTATAAAGATAAAATTATTATAGGAGATTTTACAAATGTTGTCAATATTTTTTACAAATTTTAACAAAATGGTAAAAGTTGTAAAAAATATTGATCTATGCTATAATGTAATTAATTTAATAAAGGGGGAATATTTATGGAAAGTAAAAAAACAAATATTTGGAGAATTATATTGATTTTAATAGCAATTATTTTTATTGCTTTGTTAATTAGTATTTTTAGAAAATTTATGATTCTTTCTAAACTAGAAAATCTTTCTAAAGATGCACTAGAAAAAGATAATTATTATGTGCAAACTTATGCTTTAAAGGAAAATAGTATAGAAATTTTGAAGTCATATAATAAAGATTCAAAATACCTATCTATGTTAGAAACAATGAATAAACAAACAGGAGAGAAAGGAAAGTTGACCGTATATAGTGATAATGAAGATAAAATAAGTATTATTGAAACTCAACAAGAAAAAATTGCTATATTAGGTGATAAGACAGTTGGAGGAAAGATAGGAGTAAATGCTTATGCAAGCTATGGACAAGGGGTTTGGAGTAAATTGCAGTTGGCTATAACTTCAGATATAGGAACAGAAAATATAGGTAACAAAGAATGTTATGTTATAAATTCTGTGAATGGATGGAAAAAATGGGTGAACAAAGAAACAGGATTAATTCTTAGGGAATGCAATAATGGTGACGTAACAGATTTTAACTATGAATTTGATATAGTAAAAGACGAGAATATTATGAAACCAGATACATCAGATTGCAAGATACAAAACTAAATGAGAAAGACTGAAAAAATTCTTCGCTCTTGCGAAAAAATTAGGATAAAAGCAATTGACTTTTTATCAAAAACTTGCTAGAATAAAGCAAGAAAATGCGAAGAAAAAGAAAAAACATAAAAGAAGGTAGCAAGAGAGTTAGTGGTTGGTGAAAACTAATTACCTAAATTATGTGGGGAGCTTTGGAGCATATAAAAAGAGAAAGAGGGTAAGGAATACAAACTTACCAATTAGGGTGGAACCGCGGAAGTAAACTTTCGTCCCTAGCTTAAGATTAAGCTAGAGATGAAAGTTTTTTTCACATTATAGCAAATTGCATTTTTATTTTATCGTATCTAGCTAAAAATAAAAAGGAGGGAATACTATGGTAGATAGTATGGAAAAGATTGTAAATTTATGTAAATCTAGAGGATTTATCTATCCAGGCTCAGAAATCTATGGAGGATTAGCAAACACATGGGATTATGGACCTTTAGGAGTGGAACTAAAAAACAATGTAAAAAAAGCATGGAGAAAGAAGTTTATACAAGAGAGCAAATATAATGTAGGATTAGATGCAGCCATCTTAATGAATCCAGAAACATGGGTAGCTTCTGGTCACGTAGGAGGTTTCTCAGACCCATTAATTGATTGCAAAGAATGTAAAACAAGACATAGAGCAGATAAGCTAATAGAAGATTGGATGCATGAACATCATTGTGAACAAGTAGTAGATGGCTGGACAGATGACCAAATGATATCCTATATGAAAGAACATCATATTACTTGTCCAAACTGTGGAAAAGAAAACTTTACAGGAATTCGTAAATTTAATTTGATGTTTAAAACTTTTCAAGGAGTAACAGAAGATTCTACATCAGAAATTTACTTAAGACCAGAAACAGCACAAGGAATTTTTGTGAACTTTAAAAATGTTTTAAGAACAACGAGAAGAAAACTACCAATGGGAATTGGTCAAATAGGAAAAAGTTTTAGAAATGAAATTACACCGGGGAACTTTACTTTTAGAACAAGAGAATTTGAACAAATGGAATTAGAATTTTTCTGCAAACCGGGTACAGATATGGAATGGTTTGCCTACTGGAGAAATTTCTGCAGAGACTGGTTACTATCCCTAGGAATGAAAGAAGATAGTATACGTTTAAGAGATCATAGCCCAGAGGAGTTATGTTTCTATAGTAAAGGTACTACAGATATAGAATTTCTATTCCCATTTGGATGGGGAGAATTATGGGGAATTGCAGATAGGACAGACTACGATTTAAAACAACATATGGAACATTCTAAAGAGGACTTTACTTATCTTGACCAAGAAACAGGAGAAAAATTTGTTCCTTATTGTATAGAACCATCTTTAGGCTGTGATAGAGTAACACTTGCATTTTTATGTGAGGCTTACGAAGAACAAGCGTTAGGAGAAGGAGATAGCAGAGTAGTACTACACTTACATCCAGCTTTAGCACCATATAAAGTAGCTGTTCTTCCATTATCGAAAAAATTAAGTGAAAAAGCAGAGGAAGTTTATAGCAAATTAAGTAAAAGCTTTATGTGCGATTATGATGAAGCAGGCTCTATTGGAAAAAGATATAGAAGAGAAGACGAAATAGGAACACCATATTGTGTTACTATCGATTTCGACACACTAGAAGATGAGAGTGTTACCATTAGAGACAGAGATACTATGGAGCAAGTAAGAGTAAAAATTGAGGATGTTGAAAAATGGATAGAGGATAAAATAAAATTTTAGCAAAATGTCTTTACTTTTTGCTAAAATGTAGATATAATAAAGGAGTCATTGGAGATATGTAAAAATTTCCAATGGACAAGTTATATGATAGTTTTAACAATTTATATAAAGTTAAGACACACATAAAATAAGGAGGTTTTATTTATGAGTCAAAAGTATGTGTACCTTTTTAGCGAAGGAAACGCAAACATGCGTGAACTACTAGGTGGAAAAGGAGCAAACCTTGCAGAAATGACAAATTTAGGTCTTCCAATTCCTCAAGGATTCACAGTAACAACAGAAGCTTGTACAAAATATTATGAGGATGGAGAAAAAATTTCTAAAAATATTGAAGACCAAATTTTCACAGCACTTCAAAAATTAGAAGAAATTACAGGAAAGAAATTTGGAGATAGCAAAAATCCATTATTAGTATCTGTAAGATCAGGAGCTAGAGCATCTATGCCTGGTATGATGGATACAGTACTAAACTTAGGATTAAATGAAGAAACAGTTGCATCTATTGCTGAGAAAAATGAAAGATTTGCTTATGATAGTTATAGAAGATTTATTCAAATGTTCTCTGACGTAGTAATGGAAATACCAAAGCCATTATTTGAAAAAGCAATTGACGAAATGAAAGAAGCAAAAGGTGTTAAATTAGATACAGAATTAACAGCAGAAGATTTAAAAGAATTAGTAAAGAAATTCAAAGCAATCTATAAAGAACAAAAAGGCGAAGAATTCCCAAGTGATCCAAAAACACAATTAATGGAAGGTGTAAAAGCCGTATTTAGATCTTGGAATAATGCAAGAGCTATCACTTATAGAAGATTAAATGATATTCCAGGAAGTTGGGGAACAGCTGTTAACGTACAAGAAATGGTATTCGGAAATATGGGAGAAGATTGTGGAACTGGTGTTGCCTTTACTCGTAACCCAGCTACAGGAGAAAACAAAATCTTTGGTGAATACCTAATGAATGCACAAGGTGAAGACGTTGTTGCAGGTATTAGAACACCACAACATATTGATACTTTAAAAGAAGTAAATCCAAAAGCATATGAAGATTTTGTAATGTATGCAGAAAAATTAGAGAAACATTACAGAGATATGCAAGATATGGAATTCACAATTGAAAGAGGAAAACTATACTTCTTACAAACAAGAAATGGTAAAAGAACTGCAAATGCTGCTCTTCAAATTGCCGTTGACCTTGTAAAAGAAGGAATGATTACAGAAAAAGAAGCTGTACTTAGAGTAGAACCAAATCAATTAGACCAACTATTACATCCAAACTTCGATAGCGAAAAATTAAAAGCTGCAAAAGTAGTAGCAAAAGGACTTGCTGCATCTCCAGGAGCTGCAACGGGTAAAGTAGTATTTACAGCAGATAGAGCTGTAGAAATGCATGAAGCAGGAGAAAAAGACTTAATCTTAGTAAGATTAGAAACCTCTCCAGAAGATATCGATGGAATGAACGTATGCCATGGTGTACTTACTGTTCGTGGAGGTATGACATCACACGCAGCCGTTGTTGCTCGTGGTATGGGAACATGCTGTGTAGCAGGATGTGGAGACATTATTGTAAACGAAGAAGAAAAATACTTCACACTTCCAGATGGAAGAAAAGTAACAGAAGGAGAATGGATTTCTCTTGATGGTTCAACAGGTAATGTATATGGAGAAAGAATTGATACAGTTCCAGCATCTGTTTCTGGAAACTTTGCAACATTAATGGGATGGGCAGACCAATATAGACAATTAAAAGTAAGAACAAATGCAGATACACCAAGAGATGCAAAACAAGCATACGACTTTGGAGCAGAAGGAATTGGACTTTGCCGTACAGAGCATATGTTCTTTGCACCAGATAGAATTGCAGCTATCCGTGAAATGATTGTTTCTAAAACACCAGAACAAAGAGCAAAAGCACTTGCAAAAATTCTTCCAATGCAAAGAGGAGACTTTGAAGAATTATATAGAACAATGAAAGGATACCCAGTAACTATTCGTTTCTTGGATCCACCTTTACATGAATTCCTTCCACACGAAGATGATGAAATTGAAGCTCTTGCAAAAGAAATGGGAATGACATTCGAAGAGTTAAAGAGCGTAGTAGAAGGATTACATGAATTCAACCCAATGATGGGACATCGTGGATGCCGTCTAGATGTTACTTATCCAGAAATTGCAGAAATGCAAACAAGAGCTGTTATTGAAGCAGCTATCAATGTAAATAAAGAAGGAATGAATGTTGTTCCAGAAATTATGATACCACTTGTTGGAGAAGTAAAAGAGTTAAAATATGTAAAAGACATTGTTACAAAAACAGCAGATGCTATCATAAAAGAAGCAGGAGTAGACTTAAAATATCATGTAGGAACCATGATTGAAATTCCAAGAGCAGCTCTAACAGCTGATGAAATTGCAAAAGAAGCTGAATTCTTCTCATTTGGAACAAACGACTTAACACAAATGACATTCGGATTTAGCCGTGATGATGCTGGAAAATTCTTAAATGACTACTATGAGAAGAAAATATATGAATTCGACCCATTTGCTAAACTAGACCAAGTTGGTGTAGGAAAATTAGTAAAAATGGCAGTAGATTTAGGAAAACAAACAAGACCAGACATTAAACTTGGAATTTGTGGAGAGCATGGTGGAAACCCTCCAACAGTAGAGTTCTGCCATAATATAGGATTAACTTATGTATCTTGCTCACCATTTAGAGTGCCAATTGCAAGACTTGCTGCAGCACAAGCTGCTATCAAAAATCCTAGATAAAATAATTTCTACTATAACTAAGAAACATAAGGTAGCCAGCCACCTAAATATTTTAGGTAGGCTGGCTTTTTCTTGACAAAAAGAAAAAATGGAATATAATGAAGTAGGAAAGGAAGAAAAGCGTATGTTAAGAAAGATAGTAGGACATATTAAGACAGTTACTAAACATAAATGGTTAGTGTTTAAACTATGTTGCAGAGCTGGAATTCCATGGAGAGGTTTCATGCATGATTGGTCAAAATTTTCCCCTACAGAATTTTGGGAGAGTGTAAAATATTATACAGGAAAAAGAAGTCCTATTCCGCTAGCAAAAGCAGAAAACGGTTATTCTAAAGCTTGGTTACATCATAAAGGAAGAAATAAGCATCATGCAGAATATTGGTATGACTATGAAACGCCGCAAAAAACTTTTATTATGCCATATGTCTATGCGGTAGAAATGATTTGTGACAATTTAGCAGCGGGAATAACCTACAATGGAAAGAATTGGACAAAAAGAACACAGTTAGAGTATTGGGAAACAAAAGGATATAAAAAGCCTATCCATCCTAAAATGGCAGCTTTTGAAAAAGAAGTATATACTCAAGTGAGTAAGGATGGGATTCAAAAAGTGATTAGAAAAGAAAATTTAAAAAAATTGTATCATGAAATTGTAGAAGAAAATCGAGAAAAGGTTACATAAATGCATTGACAATAAGATATTAGTATGCTACAATATAAAACATATTTTAGGAGTGTACCTAAAAAGTAACATTTTGAGCGGTACAAAAGTACAAAATATCAGTACTTACACAGAAATAGGAAAATTTTAGCCTATGGAGGAGTCTTAAAAAGATTTTTCCATGGGCTTTTTGGTTTTAGAAAGGGAGGAATAGTAATGAAATATTATAAAAAATTGATAGGAGAACATATATACTTATCTCCAAGAAGTACAGAGGATGCAGAGTTATTTACAGAATGGTTAAATGACTTTGAAACAACGGATTACTTAGGAAGGAGTGGAAATCTAGTTTCGCTAGAAGCAGAAAGAGAATATTTAGAAAATAATAGCTCTCCAGAAGCAACATTTGTTATTATAACAAAAGACGAGGATAAGCTAATTGGTACAGTATCTATAGAAAGAATTAATTATATAGATAGGAGAGGAACTTTAGGAATATTTATAGGAGACAAAAATGCAAGAGAAAAAGGATATGGAACAGAGGCAATACAGATGATATTAGAGTATGGCTTTCGTTATTTAAACTTAAACAATATTGGGCTAGACGTAATGGAATTTAATCCAAGAGCGATTCGTTGCTATAAAAAATGTGGATTTCAAGAAGTAGGTAGAGAAAGAAAAAGTAGATTTGTGAATGGAAAATATTATGATAGTATTCATATGGACATCTTAGCAGAAGAATTTACAGGAGATTTTATACAAAATAAAAACATATAAATGTCATAAAAATGTAATATAAAAGTAAAGAAAAAGTAACATATTTTATCCTTAAGCAGTGATATAATAAATAAACAGTTTGTAAAAAAAGGGTGAAAATATGGACGAGAGAGAGAATAATATCGTAGAGGATGTCGAAATAACAAAAAAAGAACAATTAGAAGAAAAATTAGAAAAAGTAAAGACAATAGCAGATGCAACAGCAAGCTATACAGAAATGCAAAAAGCTTTGGAAAACAAAGAAATAGAAGAAGAATATGCACGTTATTTTATCAATACATTGGAAGATAAGATTTTTTATGATGCAAAATTCGACAAAATTAGTCCCAAGGTATTATTGGAAGTAATTTGTCCTAGATTAAAAGATATAGAGAACTTTCAATTAGAAAAATTAGCTATAGAAGAAATTGGAAGCCATTTAGAAGAACAAGAAAACTATTTAGATAAAATATGTACCTATGAGCATAAATTCATTTGTCTATTTGGAGTAAATGAGAAAAAGCCAGAAGAAGTGCAAGTATACGAAGAAAGAAAATTTATTAGACAAGATATGATAGAAGCAGTACGTATGCAATATGAAGAGGGCAAGAAAATAGATATGCGCCAATATGACGAATATTATGTAGGAATAGAAGAAGATAGACTAAAGGTATATACAGAAAGAAAAATCGTAGCCCTAATGAAAATAGAAGAAACACCATTTGATAAAATTAAAAGCAAACTAGCTAGTTTGTTAAATAAAAATCCTTTTGTAAAGAAAAAATATTTACCACATTTAAATTTAGTATATGATACAAATCCAAACCGATTAGCAGAATGGAAACATAAGAGTAAAGTAGAGGCTAAAAGCCGCATGAAAGCATTATTAAATAAAGAAAGAGAAATTACAAGAAACACTGCCGTATAAAGCAGTGTTTTGTCCATTTAAGTCAGTCTTTTTTGTGACATGTCCCACTTAAGTCAGGGTTAAATGGGACATAGGAAGAATAATGTCATAAAATGCTGAAAAAGAAAGTTGCGAAAAGCGCATAATTATGGTATACTAATTTATGTTAAAATGCAAAGCATAAGTAACTAATTTATTCTCGTTTGCTTGAATTTCAAGCAAGAAAATAATTTTTGGGAGGAAAAAGTATGAAAAAAGAAAACAGACGGAGTTTAGAAAATATTACAACCATTATCTGGGATTGTGATGGGACACTGTGGCATCATAGTGACAATGAAATGGACCTATTATGCAATGCTCTACATCTGGAAAAAACAAAGCCTTTGGAGGAACAATATTTTCAAATGCTCTCCAATTTTCAAAACTATTTTCAGGGCAAAATAGTTACCCAAAAGAAAATGGTGGAGTTCATTCGGAAAGAAATGCCGATATTGGATTATTATAATCTGAGTGCGGCAGAGTTTTTCAAAAAATGGATGATGGTGGAGACGGGGCAGGTAGATAAGAAAGCAAAAACTTGCTTAGAAAAATTGTCTGAAAAGGGCTATAGAAATGTGGTCCTTACGGACTGGTTTATGGAGACCCAAGTTATGCTTTTAAGTAAATATGAGCTTCTGCAATATATAGAAGCTATATACCCTTTAGAGGGGCAATATTTGAAAGCAGACCACCGGTCATTTGACAGAATTTTTTCTGCCAAAACGCATCTCGAAGAGTATATTATAATAGGAGATTCTTTAAAGAGTGACATTGGTTTTGCCACTCACGCGGGAATTGCTTCTATTTGGTATAATCCTAGGAGAAAAGTGAGAACAGAAAAAGAATTCATTCCGTCTTATGAGGTGCATTCTCTATTAGAGATATGCAGTATTTTGTAAGAAAACTGAAAAATGGATTACCTTTTCTAAGAAGGGTGGTCCATTTTTGCTAGAAAAAAGCATAAAGCAAAAGAAAAATGACAAAAAAGGTTGTAAAAATCCAAAATATTGATATAATAAGAAGAAATAAAACAAAATAGGAGGAAAAATTATGGTTAAGAAAGTTGCAATATTAGCAAATGGAGGAGACGTATCAGGTTTTAATGCTGTTATTAGAGCCATTGTAAAAACAGCAGAAAACAACGGAGTAGAATGTTATGGATTTATTGATGGATATCGAGGATTATTGAAAAACGATTATATAAGACTAAGTAGTGCGGATACTGCATCAGGAATATTGCAAAAAGGAGGTTCTATTATCTCTTCATCTACAAATGCCAATGTATTCCGCTATAAAGTAGAGGAGAATGGAAAAGTAGTGTATAAAGACTTATCAGAACAATGCGTACAAAATGTAAAAGAGGATGGTTTTGACTGCATCTTTACATTAGGAGGAGACAGCACACAAAAATCTGCTAGAGATTTTTCTTTAAGAGGAATAAATGTAATTGGTGTACCAAAAACAATAGATAATGATGTGGCTTGTACAGATATTACATTTGGATATAACACAGCAGTATCTGTGGCAACAGAAGCATTAGATAGATTGCATACTACAGCAGAGACACATCATAGAATTATGGTATTAGAAGTAATGGGAAGAGAAGCTGGTTGGATTGCCTTAGAATCTGCCATAGCAGGAGGAGCAGATATTGCGTTAATTCCAGAAATACCATATGATATAGAAAAAGCAGCAGGGGCAGTAAAGAATAGACAAAAAATCGGCAAAAATTTCAGTATTGTAGTTGTATCAGAAGGAGCCTTCCCAAAAGGAGGAAACATTTCAGTAGTGAATGAAAGAGATGGCGGAGAAGGTGTTATTAACATCCAATTAGGAGGAGCAGGAGAAAAAGTAGCCAAAGAGCTAGAAAGATTAACAGGACTAACAGCAAGATGTACTGTCCTAGGTTATATGCAAAGAGGTGGAACACCAACTGCATTTGATAGAGTATTATCTACAAAATACGGAGCAAAAGCAATGGAACTTGCTCTAGAAGGAAAATTTAATGTATTAACTGTTATCAAAGATGGAAAGCTAGATAGCGTGCCATTAGAAGATGTAGTAGGCGATAATAAAGAAATAGGAGCTGTACAAGGCGGAACAAAAGAGAGTAACGTAAGAGTAGTAACAATGGATCATGACTTAGTAAAAACAGCAAGAGATATCGGAATTTGTTTAGGAGATTAGTTTGGTGTCTCACTAATCCCTGACTTCAATGTGACATGTCTCATTAAAGTCAGGGATTAGTGAGACACCCTATAAAAAATGTCGAAAAAGGGTGAAGAAACATGATAAATTTTAAGCAAGAAATAGCAAAGCAAATAGCGAAAACAGTAGATTTAGATGTAGCGGAATTGGAAAGCTATATAGAAATACCAAAGGAAGAAAAGATGGGGGATTATGCATTCCCTTGTTTTAAGTTGGCAAAAATTTTGAAAAAAGCCCCACCAATGATTGCTGCAGAAATTAAGGAAAAGCTAGAAATAGATAATGAAGTATTTGAAAAGGTAGAAATGGTAGGAGGATATTTAAACTTTTATATTGCTCCTAAAGCATTCATAGAAACTGTTTCAAAGGAATTTGAAGTAAATAAAGAAAAGTTTGGTAGCAGAAATGTAGGAGAAGGAAAAACGGTAGTAATTGACTATTCTGCACCTAATATTGCAAAGCCATTTCATATAGGTCATTTACGTTCCACAGTAATTGGAGGAGCATTGTACAATATTTATCAATTTTTGGGTTATCATACGGTAGGAGTGAATCATTTAGGAGATTATGGTACACAATTTGGTAAACTAATTGAAGGCTATAAAAGATGGGGAACAGAATACCATATAGAAGAAAATCCTATTGACGAATTAACGAAGATTTATGTAAGAATTAATAAACTTTGTGAAGAAGATGAATCTGTTTTAGAGACTTGTAGAAATAACTTTAAGAAATTAGAAGATGGAGATAGCTACTGCGTAGAAATTTGGGAGAAGTTTAGAAACTTAAGCTTAAAGGAATTTCAAAAAGTATATGACTTATTGGGAAGCCATTTTGATTCTTGGAATGGAGAAGCTTTTTATTCTGATAAAATGGGAGAAATTGTTGAAATTTTAGAAGAAAAAAATCAATTAGTAGAATCAGAAGGAGCAAGGGTAGTTTCTTTAGAAGACAAAGGCATGCCACCATGTATTATTGAAAAGACAAATGGTTCTTCTACTTATGCTACTAGAGATTTGGCGGCTATTTTGTATAGAGCACGTACTTATGATTTTGATAAGGCTTTATATGTTACTTCTTATGAGCAAGTATTGCATTTTAAACAGGTTTTTGAAGTGGCAAAATTATTGGGAATATCAGAAAAATATACCAACGGCTTAGAGCATGTTCCTTTTGGAATGGTAAGACTAAAAGAAGGAAAAATGTCTACCAGAGAAGGAAACTTTATTAAATTAGAAGATTTATTACAAGAAGCCATTACACGTGCTGAGAAAGTAATTGAAGAGAAAAATCCAGATTTAGAAAATAAACAAGAAGTAGCAAAAAAAGTGGGAATAGGAGCAGTTATTTTTAACGATTTATCTAATAGTAGAATTAAAGATGAAGTTTTTGATTGGGATTTAATGCTTAATTTTCAAGGAGAAACAGGACCTTATATTCAATATATTTATGTAAGAACCAAAAGTGTAATAGAAAAAGCAGGATATCTTCCAAAAGTAGAAGAAATAGATTTTTCACAACTAGAAGATGAAGATTCCAAAAGAATTTTCAAATTATTATATAGTTTAGAAGATGTACTACAACAAGTAACAGATAAAAATGAACCATCTTTTCTATCTAGATATTTAATAGATTTAAGTCAAAGTTTTAGTACTTTTTATAATAATCACAAAATTTTGGGAGAAGAGAAAAAAGTACAAGACGCAAGACTATATCTTACCAATATAGTAGGAAATGTTTTAAAAACAGGAGCAGGACTGCTAGGAATGCAAATGCCAGATAGAATGTAAGAGGTCAGGAAATATATAGAAACAAATAAAAAAACACATTAAACAGATCATAAAAATATAAGAATTGATTAAAATATGAGAATAAAAATCCCCTAGCTAAGCCGGGGGATTTTTATTGAAAGTATTTTGAAAAAAGTGATAAAATAAAAAATTTACTATATTTATTACAACGATATATGGAAGAATATTTCTTATTTATTATTAGGATTGTATTGTGCTATTTTTTTATTTTGACTTTCTACAATTTCTTTTCCTTTATCGGCAAACTTTCTAATAAAAGCAGCTTTCTTAGCCATTACATTCTGGAAATGTTCAGAATCCTCTATAACGGACAATCTAACATCATAATCAAACATTTTTGAATATACGTAATCAAATTGTTTATCATATTGCTCATGCTTTTCAATACTTGCTTTGGCATAATCTAGCAATAAGTCCAATTTTCTGCCATGTTCGTATTGCATAACAGTAACAACATCTTCTAAGGCAGACAATCTTTCGTCTATAGAGTCTACTTTGTCCTTCATCTCATATAAAGAATCCACTTTACTTCTGATTTCGTCTATAGATTCTATCTTGTCTTTCATGCTATACAAAGAGTCCACTTTACTTCTGATTTCGTCTATAGATTCTATCTTGTCCTTCATACTATACAAGTAGTCCACCTTGTCACCCATAACATCCATTTTTTTATTCATGGATTGTAAAATTTGTAATATTTCATTATCCATTGTATAAATCCTCCTTTCTCTTATAAAATGATCCGTTTAATGCTTGACGATAGTATAACATAGCTTTACAAAGATGGCAAGACAAAAAATAAAAAAAATCAACTTATTTGTAAAAAAAGGTAAAACGTAAATTCAATGAATTGGCTAGATAACGAAAAGAATAGAAAAGTGTCGGAATATGTCTTATAATCTGCAATTTGCTCATAAAAGTAAAACCAAACTTTCATAGAAAAAAGAAAGTAAACAAAGAAAATAAAAGAGTATAATAAATTTTAAATTTAACGAATAAGTAAAATAACAAGCAAACGAATAAGCAAAAGAATAAGTAAAAAAGGAGCTATCCTTTATAGACTTATAGCTCCTTCAAAAAAAGTTTTAATTACTATATCCTGTTTTTTGAATAATTTGATTGCTAATGCTTTTTACTGTTTCAGATGGTTCATAATTTTCCTCTCCAAATAGATTTTCATGTAATTGCTTTACGTTTTCTTCTAATGTAACAGGAATACCGTACCATAAATTTAAAGTGATGCCTCTTGTTTCATATGGCCAACCTTCACTATCTGTAACATTGTAAGATAATAAATCTGGTAATAAAGCAATAATATCATTTTTCGAAATGTTAGTAGAAAGATGAGGTAGTACTGTATCTAGTAAAGAGTTTAATTGTGCTAAATCTAATTTTTTTACTTTTTCAAATACAGCATTTAATACAGTTCTCATACGTTCTGTTCTTTGATAATCTGTATCAATTTTTCTAATTCTAGAATAAGCAAGTGCTTGTGCACCATCTAGGGTATAAGTACCTGCACCAGAAAGACCAGAAATTTGAGAAGCTTCTGCAGCAGTTACCGTAATATCTACACCACCAATAGCATTTACAACAGTTCTTACGGTTTCAAAGTTAACCGTAACAAATTCAGAAATATTTAAATCTAAATTTCTATTTAAAGTACTTAATGTTAAACGAGGTCCACCATAAGCATAAGCGTGTGTAACTTTGTCTAAACCATGTCCTTCAATATCTAAATAAGTATCTCTATAAACAGAAAGCAATTTTACATCTTTCGTATTATTATTGATACTAACAATAATAATACAATCACTTCTAGAACCAGTAAAAGTATCATCACGTGTGTCAATACCAAGCAGTGCAATATTACGATATTCACTTAAGGACTCATCTACTTGTGTGTCTACACTAACATCCTCTTTGGTAACATCATTTACATAGTTTAATTTATCTAATTTGTCGTTTACAAACCATAGCGATGTAGCAATAGCTGTAACGACAAAAATAATAATTAAAATAAGTAAGAATAACAAAATACGCACAAAAATACTTTTTTTCTTCTTTTTCTTTCTTTGTTTTTCTTCTTTGTTGGAAGAAGTATCTTGTGTTGTAATGCTATTATCTTCTGACGATGAAGAAGTTGTTGGTATAGTTTTTTTCTTTTTTATTTTATTTTCTTCCTGATGGTTGTTAGGAAGATTTTCTTTATTCTCATCCATATTAATTCCTCCTTTAATTTCTTTTTCTATTATACACAAAATTCAAAAAAAGTAAAGTTTTGTAGAAAAATAAATAAAAAAAGACATCCTCTTTTTACTTTTATGGAAAGAATAACGTTGCAAAAGAGAAGCAAATAAGATATAATTTGAAAAAAAGAAAAGGAATGACATAGAAATGAAAGTTACTGTACAAAGACTGATATGGTCTATTTTAATTATTGCGAATTGTATTGCTATTTTCCAATTCTCTAGTCAAAATGCTCAAATATCTGGTAATACAAGTGGAAGAGTAGTAGATTGGATAGCAGAATTAATCCCCTCTATCCAAAAGCTAAATGAGGAAGAAAAGACAAGGATAAAAGAAGAGATTATGCAACCGATTATTAGAAAATTAGCTCATTTTTCTATTTATGCACTATTAGGATTTCTTATCATGGGCTTAGCGTCTACTTATCAGGGAACATTTTATCAAAAAATATTGTGTAGTGTTTTATTAGCTTGTATTTATGCAATGAGCGACGAATTTCATCAGCTGTTTATTTCAGGAAGAAGTGGACAAATAACAGATGTTTTAATTGATACAGCAGGAGCATTAACAGGAGCTATAATAGGTATGTTGATGATAAAATGTTATTATAAAGTTACCAAGAAGCAGATAGAAAGAAAAAAAATAGAGAAAGATACAAAGTTATTATTTATTTCTAGTACTGGAGGGCATTTTAATGAATTAATGCAATTAAAACCATTATTTGCTAAATGTAATTATCATATTGTTACAGAAACTTCACCTGCTATGGAGCATTTGAAACAAGAATATGGGAAAAAGTTAGATTTTTTAGTATATGGAACGAAAAAAACGCCTATCCGATATATAGGAATTTTACTAGTGAATTGTTTGAAAAGTTTATGGATTTATTTGAAATTTAGACCACAAGTTGTTATTACAACTGGTACACATACAGCAGGACCTATGTGTTGTATTGCTAAAATATTGGGGAGTAAAGTAATTTATATAGAAACATTTGCTAATCGTAATACAAAAACAGAAACAGGAACACTTTTGTATCATATAGCAGATGTATTTATTGTACAATGGGAAGAGATGCTTTCCATTTACCCAAAAGCAAAGTACTTAGGAGGACTTTACTAGAAAAAGATGGAATAAGACTTAAAGAGAGAGTCTACAAATTGAAATAAAGGTAGGGAAAAATAATGATTTTAGTTACATTAGGAACGCAAGACAAGCCTTTTGGTAGATTACTAGAGGCAGTAGAAAAACAAATAGAAAATGGAAATATACAAGAAGAGGTTATTGCACAAGTAGGATCTACACCATATACCTCATATAGAATGAAAATTATTCCTTATATTCCAGTAGAAAATTTTTCAGCCATGTTAGAAAAAGCAAATTTTGTGATAACACATGCGGGCGTAGGCTCTATTATAGAGGGATTGAAAAAGAAAAAAAAGATGATTGTAGCTGCTAGAAAAAAAGAATACGGGGAACATGTAAATAATCATCAAGAACAAATTTTAGAAAATTTTAGCCAAAGTGGATATATTATTCCACTTACAGATTTCGATAAATTAGGAGAAGTCATTCAACAATTAAAAGATTTTACACCACGAGAATTTCAAAGTAATCAAACAAAATTTGTAGAAGGACTAGAAATACAAATAGAGAATTTATTAAATAGGAGGTAGAAATGAATAAAAAAGTTTTATTTGATTTAAATTATGGGTTATATATTGTAACAGCTAAAAATGAAGATAATTTTTCAGGATGTGTTGTAAATACAGTTACACAAGTTACAGCAGAAGACAAGCCTAAGTTAGTAGTAGCAATCAATAAGGATAATTATACAGCAGAACTTGCAAAGAAAGGCAGAAAAATAAATATCTCTGTTTTGTCAAAAGAAGCAGATATGTTGTTAATTGGAAAATTTGGATTTCGTTCTGGAAGAGATATCAACAAATTAGAAGGAACAGAATACAAAATGGGAAATAATGGAGTACCTATTGTAACACAAAAAGCAGTTTCTTATATAGAGTGCCAAGTAATTCAGATAATAGATTGTGCAACACATGATTTATTTTTATTAGAAATGCAAGAAGGAGAGAAAATAGCAGAAGAAGGTGAGCCAATGACTTACGAGTATTATCATACAGTGATAAAAGGGAAAACACCTCCAAAGGCTTCTAGCTATAATGAACTTTAGGGACGTTCTTTAAATGGAAAATGAGCAATTTAAGGACTGTCCCTAAATTGCGTTTTAAGGAACTTTCCTAATGTTCAAGTTTGCCATACGAGTATATTGCTAGCGATAAGACTAAATAGGGCAATTATAATTGCGCAAGAAGCCCCAAAGTGATTTTTTTGTTCTTTCCATTCAAAAATGGCATAGGGAATAGTACGCAAAGTAAAATATAGACTAGCAATTAAAAAAGCAAAGCGATATATAAAGTGAAACATAATCATCAACTCCTAAAATTTAACTTGTGGTAATCATAGTACCTGTTTGAATTTCTGCTTCCATATTCACTTGGAAAGTAGCATATTGGTAATTATCTAGCCAGTTATAGCTTTCGAATTCTGGCAAGGTAAGGAATAAAGAAGCAGCCTGTTTTCCGAATCCATTAATATCAGAATGAAACACCGTGGAGGTTTTATATAAATATTGTGTTAATAAGTTTTCTAAATGAAAGTTAACAGATTCCGAAATTTTTTCTAATATACTAGTATTCGCATAATTATCATTTTCTGTCATGGAATAAATAAAGCCTTTTAGTTTTCCGTTTATTGTGATAAAAGGTGTTCCATTGATAATTTCTACTTTAGAGGTAAGATTTCGGTTGTTAATGGAGATATCTATTTTTTCATCTTCATTATCCGGATTAGGGACAGAAATTAAAAAGGAATCTACTTGGTTGCGGACAAGTGATAAACATAAGGTTTCTATAGCATTTAATTCTCCTACTAATTTATCTTCTTTAAAAACGGCAAGTCCTAAATTTTCAGAACCTTGTTCTCCCACAAAATTTGTTTCCATAGAACGAACATAAAAATCATTACCACTTTTAAAAGTTTGGTCTACTTTTCCCGTACTAACGCCACCCAATATGCCAAAAGGTTCACAAGTATCGCAAACTAATGCATTATAAAATTCTCCGATAGTTACATTAGATACATAACCTGTGTATTTGCTGGAATTCGGAAAAACATCATAATATTTTGTTACCAAGCTTTCTAAAATAGGTTCTGTATTTTCTATATAAGAAAGTGCAGTAGTTCTACTAATAATAATATTTGTACTAGGTCTTAATTGCGCATGATTAATAAAAGTATAAATGAAATCAGAAATACCTTCTACGGCTACCTCCTCCGAAAAAACAATTACTTTACAATGGGAAAGGTTAAGTTCTTTAGAAATATAGGCATTCATTAAATTAATAGCAATATCAATAGACGAAGCCTCCACACTATTAATAATAGAAGGATTTTGTTCAGAAGACTGTCCAGATGTTCCTGTAGTGAATTGGAATGTCACTTTATAAGCTTCTTTTTCTCCTTTATCAATTCCGATAGCAACAACATAAGCAAGATTATCAATGCTAAGAGAAGTATAAGAAGGAGTAAAAGAAAATACTAGAATAAGAAGTGCAATAATAATAAAACCATTTTTAATCCATTTACTCATGTATTTCACCTACCTTTTTTCTTCTTTTAAAGTTAGCAAGGATGAGAATGAGAATGTTAGAAAATAATACAAAGTCCCATACGAAATAACGATAAATTGTGTTTTCGTAGAATTTAGAAATAGCATAATTTTCTGGGAATAAGGTAATTGCAAGCATAGAAAGTCCTATACAAGGAATAAGTATATTGGTGTCTTTTAACAAGGTAATTTTCTGCAAAATATGAACAGAAAATTTCATGACGACACTTAAATAGCAACAAAAAGCAGAAATCCAAATCAACAAAAATATGGATTCTAATCTTTGAAAGAAAGTACCAAACTCAATGTATCTAGCAGCAGAGAATAACGGCATAATTTCCTCTTCTGTAATGAAAAAGGAAAACATAAAAAGGATAGTAGCAACAGTAAGTAATAAATAAATGCCAGTAATCATAACAGAGGTGATGGCTATTTTTTTATATTGTTCTGGTTTTTTTAAAAGTGGTGGTAAAAAATAAAGATAAGCAATACCACCAAAAGCAGAAATATTTCCAATTCCTGTTACAAAAGTATTCCAAAAGCCATCTCCTAAAATAGGATACATTCGTTCAAAGGTAAAATTCCTGAAATTCGCAAGGAATAAAAACACTACACTGACTAATACAATAGGAATGACTAATAGATTTGTTTTTAGAGTAGCTGTAAAACTTAGACGATTAGCTATACAAATGGCTACAATAAATAAAACAATTAAAAATAGTAAGTCTGTGTCAGGAAAGTAGACAATTTTTAAGCATTCACAAAAGTTTCTTAGTAAAATACTAGAAGAAACAATAAAATAGCTAATAAATAAAATTCCTAATACCTTTTTAAAAAAAGAACCAGCTAAGTATTCTGAAATGTCTAACAAGTCCATACCAGGAAATTTTTTAAACAAACGAACAATAAAAATAACAAGTAGTAGAGCAAGAATACTAATATAAATGATATTGAGAACAGTAGCAGATTTTGTAACAGAAAGTAGAGTTTTGGGAAGAGAAAGCACGGTATGGGTAGCTACAATCGTTAGCAATATCATGATAGCTTCCATGGTACCTATTTTTGATGTGTGCATAATAAAAACCTCCTTTTAATTTTTATATTTCCATTTCATACTAATGTCATCTTGTGCTTTTTCTCTTTTAGGAGAAACATACGTAGCCCTATATTCTTGTTTCCAGATAGGAGGAATATAATAGCTGTTTCCTTTCTTTTTCATAGAAGGCGCATAAGGTGCCGTAAAAGGAACGCCAAAAGATTGAATATTGCATAGGATGGAGACATAAACAAATAATCCTGTGGCAATTCCTAAAAAGCCAGCCATATAACCTAAAAAGATAAAGAGAAAACGGAAAAATCGTAAGTGAAATCCAAAAGAAAAGTCTGGAATGGCAAAAGAAGAAATACCTGTGATGGCTACTACAATAATTAAAATAGGGCTAACAATACTAGCATCTACAGCTGCTTGTCCTAACACCAAAGCACCTACAATACCGAATAGTAGGTCCAATAGGAGAAGGTACTCTAAGACCAGCTTCTCTAATTAACTCAAAAGAAATTTCCATAATCAAAATTTCAAAAATGATAGGGAAAGGCACATTTTCTCTTGCTCCTAATATAGAAAAGAGCAATTCAGTAGGCAAAATTTCTTGGTGAAAACTGGTAACGGCAACATAGAAACCAGGCAATAGCAAAGTAAAAAAAGCAGCAATACATCGTATAAATCTTAAAAAATTGCCAAAGTAAGGTTTTAAGTTGGTATCCTCTGGAGAAGACATAAAGTCAAGTAAGGTGGCAGGCATAATCATAGCATAAGGAGCACCATTTACAAGTACTACAACACGTCCTTGTAAAAGGTATTTAGTAGCCTTGTCCGGTCTTTCAGTAGTAATTACTTCAGGTACACCAATTTGGTTATCATTAATAATCAATTGTTCTAATTGGCCAGAAGAAAGCAGAGAATCTACACTAATGTTATTTAGTCGAAAGCGTACCTCTGCCACTAAATCATCATTAGCAATTTCTTTTACATAGCAAAGTGCACATTTCGTTTGTGTAATTTCACCTATTTCTACATTTTCTATAATCAAAGACTCATTATTGATAATTCTACGTAATAAAGAAGAGTTAATTCTGATATTTTCTACAAAAGCTTCGTGAGGACCTTTAATTACAATTTCATTATTAGGTTTATCTACGCTTCTTTGTTGGAAACCTTTTACTTCTATTTGAAAGGCAATAGAAAGTGTATCTATAAATAAAGCACAGTTTCCAGCATTAACCCCAGAGATAATCTCTTCAAATGTAGAGTTCTGTTTTATATTATTTTGAGGAAGCAAACATTGAGAGATGTATTCAATAATATTAAAATGTTTTACTCTTCTAACGGTAATATTGTTGGTAACTGCTTCAGAAATAATCCTATCCTGTGTACCTTGATAGGAGTTTGCATTATTTCTTAGCATAAGAGGATTTAAAATAAAATCATTAATTAGTTTAGAATCTACCATTCCATCAATAAACAGTAAAAATGCCTTATATTGCCTATTTCTAGCAGACAGTGTAAATTCACGAATAACAATATCGCTATTAATCATTGTATTAAATTTTGTTTTGATATACTCTAAATTTACATCTAAACTTGTGTAAATGGCAGTTTTTTGCTTTTTCTCCTCTTCTGGTGCAAGAGGAGTATTGGTAGCATCATCTGGTAGGGTAAAATTGTACGAGGACTTAGGTTTCCACTCCCATTGATGAAGCAGTTTTTCTATTAATTTTTTCATAAACTTTCCTTCTTTTTTATCATATAACAATCTTTTTTACTATGTTTTCCCAAAATGTGTTTTTTATACAGTTTTTCGTTATTTATTGTGACAATACGTATACTTTATCAAAACAGAAGAAACATTAATTGGTAACAAGTATATGTGATTTTTTTGTGGAATCTCTTTTTTTTCTTAAGAAAGTAGTGTAGAATAAAAGAGAAAAGAAAAGCATAATATGAAAGGATAAAAAATGATTACTTAAGGAAGGATGGATAAGAGAAATGAAAATTATTTATAAGGATAAACAAATAGAAATTCCAGAAGGAAGTAGAGTAATAGATGTTTTTAGCAAAGAAATAGAAGAGGCAAAAGTAGAAATTGTTACTTGTAAGATTAACCACGAAGTGAAGTCCTTGGATACGGTTTTAAAAGAAGAAAATGTGGTAGAATTATTAAATTTATCTGACCGTGATGGCTCAAGAGCCTATATACGAGGACTTTTATTTATTATGTCAATGGCTTTTCATGAGTTGTATCCAGAATTAAAATTAACAGTAAATTATCAATTGAATAATAGCATGCTTTGCGAAATATATAACCAAACACCAACAGAAGAAATGATTGCAGAAGTTAGGCAAAAAATGCAAGAGATTATAGATAGGGATTTGCCGATTCGAAAGGTAGAAATGAGTAAAGAAGAGGCGAAACAATTTATAGAAGAGAAAAAGACGAATATTGGAAAATTACAGATAGAGAATATAGAGAAAAAAGAAGTTTCTTTTTACTTTTGTGAAGACTATTTTAACTATTTCTACGGAGTTATGCCAATTTCTACTGGTTTTATGAAACTATTTGATATTATGAAATATCATGATGGCTTTTTAATCCGTTATCCTAGTAAGAAAAATCCAAATGTAATAGAGCCATATAAAGAAGGAAAGAAATTACTAGCAACACTAGATGAATATGAGGATATTTATCGTGTTTTAGGAGTATGCACTTTAGATAAACTAAATAAAATGACAAGGGAAGGAAAAACTTCGGATTTGATATTATTATCTGAAGCACTGCATGAAAAGAAATTAGCACAAATAGCAGATACCATTGCGAAGGATAGAAAAAAGAGAGTGATACTAATTGCAGGGCCTTCCTCCTCTGGAAAGACCACATTTGCCAAAAGATTGGGAATACAACTTCGTTTAAATGGATTAAAACCAAAAACAATTTCTGTAGATAATTATTTTGTAGAAAGAGAAGATACACCAAAAGATGAATTTGGAAAATATAATTTTGAAGCGTTAGAAGCGGTGGATTTAAAGTTGTTTAACCATGATTTGAAAGCTTTATTAAATGGAGAAACTATTTCTATGCCAACTTTTGATTTTATTCATGGGCATAAAGAATATAAGGGAAATACTATGTCTTTAGCAGCAGATGAAGTGCTAGTGATAGAAGGAATTCATTGTTTGAATGATAAATTAACAGCAGATATCCCAAAAGAAGAAAAGTTTAAAATTTATATTAGTGCATTGACGGTATTAAATATTGATTACTATAACCGTATTTCTACAACAGATACAAGAATTATTAGAAGAACTGTAAGAGATAGTAAATTTAGAGGATATGACGCAGAAAGAACGCTTGCTTCTTGGTATTCTGTGTCAGAAGGAGAAGAGAAAAATATTTTCCCTTATCAAGAAGAAGCGGATGTGATGTTTAATTCTTCTTTAGTGTATGAAATTAATGCTTTAAGAAATGATGCTTTGCCTCTATTTGAAAAAATAGGACCAAGAAGCAAACAATATGCAGAGGCAAAGAGACTTGCTGAGTTTTTAAAATATTTTGAGCCTATTTCCTTAGAAGATGTACCTAAAAATTCTTTACTACAAGAATTTTTAGGAAATAGTATTTTTGAATATTAAGATAAGAAAAAACTATTACCTTTAAAAATTTCAAAAAGGTAATAGTTTCTTTTTTAGAATTAAAAAAGGTTAAGTAAGTTTCACAATAGCATGTAATACTTTTTCATCTTCACTTTTAATAGTAACATAATGAGCCTGTTCTTCTGGTACATAGGAATAAAAGCAAGCAAGAGTATCACCTAGTTTACTTTCAGACTTGTACATAATTTCTATATGAGAGAAATTAGAGCTTTTTTCATACACTTCGGTAGGCAAGGTCTCCAAAGCAACATCTAAATAGCAAAGGTTATGCATATGACGATTCACATCAATATTGCTACGAAGAACTTTGCATGAATAACTATGAGAAAAATTGGCAGGCTCTTTTAATTTGGCAGTTTCTACTTCTGGAAAAACAGACTTTGCTTCAGACTCGTAAGGTGCAATAATATCCTCCGTTAATTTTTGTAATCCTTTTTCCGTGTGGACTAATACCCATTTGGAAGTAGCAATCACTAAAAGGTTACCTGCTTCGTCGTATATTTCAAAATCACGGTAGCAATAAAATCTAAAAGCAGCACGAGACCAAGTAGAAATTCTAATGTTTTCTCCATAATGAGGTCTTTTGAATATTTGTACTTTCCAATGCAATAATACCCAAGATAAATGAGTTTGTTCTATTTGCTTTAGTCCAAAGCCTACTGCATCCGAGTGGAGACCTCCAATATCTTCAAAATAACCGAAGTATTGCTTTATCTGTCATCTCGTTAGACATACCAATATCTCGAAGTCCAACAAAATAGTTTTTTTCAAAAAACGCCATCTATTTTACCTTCTTCCTTTTTATTATTTATATTTAAAATGCTGTATAGTAGGACTGGAACTTAAACATCTTCTTGCATGCAATTTTCCATCACTTGATAAATCTCTGGATGTAATTTTTTGGCATTGATAGGTTTTAAGTCCTTCCCAACTAAAGCATGTAAGGTAGTTCCTGTATTGATAGGAGTAGTTTCTCCTTTTTTAAATACTTCATAAGAAAATTCCACCTTTACAGGAGTTAATTTACTAATTCTTGTTTTGATTTCTAGTTCTTCTTCATAATGTGCAGGTCTTATATATTTACAGTGTAATTCTACTAATGGAGTTAGTAGCCCCTCTTCCTCCATTTGGCTATAGGGAATACCAGCTTTTTTGCCAAAATCTGTACGGGCAACTTCATACCATATAGGGTATACGCTGTGATGTACAATGCCCATTTGGTCTGTTTCGACGTAGCGGACAATTAGGTTTGTTGTAGTCATCAACATAATAAAATAGCCTCCTTTTTTCTATTTGGAAAAGTAAATTTTTCCTTGTTAGATTGTATCAAAGGAAAGTATATCATAGTTGTAAGAAAAAAGCTAGGAAATTTTGAATAGAATCCATAAAAGTGGTGAAAACTAGAAAAAAGACAGTTGGTAAAAATAAATTGCGAATTGCCATAAAAAATACTTGCAAAGAGAATGTATATATGTTATCATAAGTTTACAAAATCAAAAGAAAAACGAAAGGAAGGAATTTTAAAATGAGTAATTTGAAATGGAAAAGGGGAAAAGCACAACAAGGTATTACGTTAATTGCCTTGGTAGTAACTATCATTGTGCTAATCATACTAGCCGGTGTTAGTATTAATATGTTGGTAGGAGAGAATGGGATTATTACACAGGTACAGACAGCAAAAGAAGAAAACGGAAGGACAGAAATTATTGAAAAAATACAGTTAGAAATAGCAGATAAGCAAGCAGAAAATTTAGGAACAATCAATGAGGAGGAATTTTATGAGATATTAGGAGAATATGGAACCGTTTCGGCTGATAAAACCACTTTAACTACAACAGAAGGAAATTATGAAATAGCAATTGCTGATATTTATAGTGGAGAAGTAGAACCTGTATTAGTTACAACGCCGATAGAAAGTTGGGAATATACATTAAATGATGAGAATAAAACTATAACTTTGACTAAATATATAGGAACAGATGCAAAAATATATATACCTGCATATTTTACAATAGACGATAATAGTTACACAACGAAAATAGGAAGTACGGTAAACAATAGTGGAATATTTAATGGACCATTTGCTACAAATGATATATTAACAGATATAAAATTTGATGATGAGATTGTTATTTCAGATGTTGTACTAATGTTTAAAGGTTGTACAAAGTTAGAAAATGTATATAATTTACCAGGAACATATACTAATATGTATTATACATTTAGCGAATGTAGAAATCTAGTGTGTGTTCCAGAAATTGTATTTAATTTATGATAAAATCACCTTAGACGTTTAGAAACGAATATTTCACCCTAGATGTATAAAAATAGAAAATATAGACAAAATAGGAAGGTGGAATATTTAATGTTAAAACAAAAAGATT
>CALXBX010000051.1 GCA_944386655.1 uncultured Clostridia bacterium
TAGCAGCTATTGGTATGTATCGTATTTATGAGAAAATAAAGTACAAGAAAACCTATATCACTTGTTTACTTACCTTTTATATGCTGCTATTTGTCTGTTTTATAATCTATTTTTATGGAACTTACACACAAGTAGTAGAAAACTCAGGTTGCTTCTCTAGAGGATTTTATAGAGCACTACAATATGCAGAAAATGAGGAAGAAACACAAGTACTCTATGATAATATCAAAAATGATGGATGCTTAGCTCTTTATATACGATTTAGAAATGATACTAGCAAACAGTATCAAGAAATAAGAGAGGAAGAAGACTTAAAAGAAACAATACAGCATTTAGAGAAAAATCAGCTATTAATTGTGGATACAGAATTTAAGCAGTACGATGGTTTAGAACGAGGAGAAAAAATAGGAGACTTTGTAGTAATGAAAGGGGAAGAATAGTTATGAAAATTGTTTATGAGAGTAAAACCGGTCATACAAAGAAATATGCAGAAATGTTAGCTGAAAAATTAAAAATAGACTGCATTGCCTTACAAGACTACAAGCAAGAACAAGAAGATATCATTTTTTTAGGCTGGGTATTTGCAGATCAAATAAAAGGTTATTCAAAAATAAAACACAGAGCCAATATCATTTGCACAATAGCGGTAGGTATCAATCCTTATAGTAAAGAAAATGATGAAAAATTGATACAAACGAATCTAGTAAATACACCATTTTTCTATTTGCCGGGAGGCATTGATTATACAAAACTAAAAGGTATTTCAAAAATATTATTAAAATTAGTTATAGACCAAAGAATAAAGGAAAACAAGCCGGAAGATAAAGAGGTTATTCCTATCATGAAAATGGGAGGCTCTTTAGTAAAAGAGGAAAATTTAATACCCATTATGGAGTATTTAACGAAAAAATAAATTGATAATAGGAGGAAAAGAAGATGGAGAAAAAATTAGGATTTGGATGTATGCGTCTACCACTTTTAGATAAAAACAATGCGAAAAGTGTAGATGTAGAGCAAGTAAAAGAAATGGTAGATTTATTTATAGAAAGAGGATTTACCTATTTTGATACAGCTTATATGTATCATGAGGGAACAAGTGAAAACTTTATGAAAGAGGCATTGGTAGATAGATATCCAAGAAATGCATTTACTCTTGCAGACAAAATGCCAAGTATGTACTTAAAAGAAAAAGAAGATTTAGAAAGAATTTTTGAAGAGCAAAGAGCAAAATGTGGCGTAGAATATTTTGACTATTATTTAATGCATTGCCTTACAAAAGCAAACTATGAAATTGTGCAAAAATTAGATGCTTTTGCTTATTGTGTAGAGAAAAAGAAAGAAGGAAAAATAAAACACTTAGGATTTTCTTTTCATGATAACGCGGAATTGTTAGAAAAAATTATCCAAGAACATCCAGAAGTAGAATTTGTACAACTACAATTAAACTATTTAGATTGGGAAGACGAAACTGTACAAGCTAGAAAATGCTATGAAGTTTGTCAAAAATATGGTAAAAAAGTAATTGTTATGGAGCCAGTAAAAGGTGGAACACTAGCTGCAGTACCAAAAGAAGCAGAAGAATTAATGAAATCATACAACGAAAAAGACAGCATTGCTAGTTGGGCAATTCGTTTTGCAGCAAGTAAAGAAGATGTCATAATGGTGCTAAGTGGAATGTCTAACTTAGAACAAGTAAAAGATAATACAGAATATATGCAAAACTTAAAACCAATGAATCAAGAAGAACAAGAAATATTAGAGAAGGTAGTAGATATTATCGATGGAAAGACTTCTATTCCTTGTACAGGATGTGATTATTGCATAGAAAGTGGATGCCCAAAGAAAATTGCTATTCCTACTTATTTTGCATTGTATAATAAACTAAAAAGACTAGGAGAAGAAAGCGGAGCCAAAGAAGAATACAGAAAACTAGAGGGAGTAGGAAGACCAGAAGACTGCATCAAATGCGGAAAATGTGAAAGAATGTGCCCACAACATTTAAGAATTAGAAGCTATTTAGAAATGGTAGCAAAAGAAATGAATAGCTAGAAAAAAATGATAGAATGCTTTTTGAGGAAAACGAGAAAGGAAGGAAAAAATGAAAACACTATATTTCGATTGTAGTAGCGGTATTAGTGGAAATATGACTTTAGGAGCATTAGTAGAAATATTAGGAGATGAGCAATATTTAGTAGAAGAACTAAAAAAATTACAAGTAGATGGTTATCATATAGAAATATCCAAAAAAGTAAAAAACGGAATTACAGGGACTTATGTAGATGTTGTTTTAGAAGACCATCATCATCATGAACATGACCACCATCATGAGGAACATCATCACGAACATGAACATGAACACGAACATCACCATGAGCATCGTAATCTACATGATGTAAATCATATTATTGAAAATAGTAATTTAGAAGAAGAAACAAAGCAATTAGCCAAAAGAATTTTTAGAAGAGTAGCAGAAGCGGAGTCAAAAGTACATCATAAATCCATAGAAGAAGTGCATTTTCATGAAGTAGGAGCCATTGATTCTATTGTAGACATTGTAGGAACAGCTATTTTAATCAATAAGATTCATCCAGATAAAATTATTTCTAGCGTAGTAAATGACGGATATGGATTTATAGAATGTGCTCATGGTACTATGTCAGTACCTGTACCAGCAACTAGTGAAATTTTTAGCAAGGCAGGAGTAAAATGTAGACAAATAGACATAGATACCGAATTAGTTACACCAACTGGAGCAGCTATTATTAGCGAACTTGCTACAGAATTTACAGTAATGCCAACTATGACAGTTCAAAAAATAGGTTGGGGTGCTGGAAAAAAGGATTTAAAAATTCCAAATGTGTTAAAAGTATATTTAGGAGAAATGGAAGAAACATTAGAAGAACAAGAAATTGCAGTAATGGAAACCAATATTGACGATACCACAGGAGAAATTTTAGGTTATACAGCAGAAAAATTAATACAAAATGGAGCCTTAGATGTTTTCTTTACACCTATTTATATGAAAAAAGGAAGACCAGCTTATCGCTTAACTGTAGCTTGCAGAAAAGAAAATATAGAAAAATTACAAACTATTATTTTTAGAGAAACTACAACGATTGGCATACGATATCGTTATGAAAAAAGAAATGTTTTGCCAAGAGAAAAGGTAGAAGTAAATACAGAATATGGATTAGTGCAAGCAAAACAGGTAAAATTAGGAGAAGAAACCTATACTTATCCAGAATATGAAAGTCTTAAAAAGATTGCTGAGGAGCAGAATATTCCATTAAAAGACTTATATCAATTGGAGAATTGGGATAAAAAAATTATGGAAATAAGTAACCAATAAAAAACAAAAATAAATAATAAGAAAAAATAAAGAAACGATATAATCCTTCTCGTAGAGAATAAAAACGAGGAGGATTTATTATGCAGGAACAAAAGAATAAAGAAAGAGGAATTACACTAATTGCCTTAGTGGTAACGATAATTGTGCTAATTATTTTGGCTGGAGTAAGCATTAACATGCTAGTAGGGGATAATGGAATTATTACGCAAGCACAGTCTGCACAA
This sequence comes from uncultured Clostridia bacterium, assembly GCA_944386655.1. GTDB lineage: Bacteria > Bacillota > Clostridia > TANB77 > CAG-508 > UMGS1663. The sequence goes on from CALXBX010000051.1 coordinate 3,574, forward strand.
AGAGAAACAGAAGAAGCAGAAGCAAGAGAAAAATTAGAAATGGCATTACTAGACTTGCAAATGGAAAAGTATACAAATCCAAATTACAATGATGAGCAATTTATTACAGATTATCTAGCAAGTCAAGGAATGGTAGCACAAGATGATATAGTGATAGTAGGAGATTACCAATTTATCATAGATAGAGAAAATCTAAGAGTAACACAGAGTTTAGGAAAAGGAAATGAAAGTTCAACAATAGAAATAGGACTAAGCAGCCAATTAGCAAGCGATTACACAAAGGCAACACTAAGTGTAGAAATACAAGGAAGTGATGCGATTAGTAAAATACAAATTAATGGAGCAGAAGTAAGTGTACCAGAGAAAACAGAGAATAAATATACATTAACGCAAGATGTGACGACAAATGGAAACTATAATGTTTATGTATTAGACAGTAATGAAGAATACAAAATAGCACAGATTCAAATAGCAGGAATTTCAGAAGATATGCAAATTAGCACAAAAGAACAATTAGAGAGCCTTAGAGATAGGGTAAATAATGGAGCAACCTATGAAGGAAGAACAATAACCTTGCAGAATGATATCGACTTACAAGGAAATGAAGATAATCAGTGGATGCCAATAGGAAGAGATGATAGTCTTGCTTTTAAAGGGACTTTTTATGGAAATAATCATATGATTAAAAACATATATATAGATACTACGGAAGGTAATCAAGGTTTATTTGGTACAGTATTAAATACAACCATACAAGATATAACAGTAACAGGAAGTATTGTAAATGCAGGTTCAGCCACAGGAGGAATAGTAGGAGCTTTAGGAAATTCGATAATTATGAACTGTCATAATGAAGTAACTATATATAGTGGAGCAGGAATTCATGTTGGCGGTATTGCTGGTTATATGGATTCAAAATCCTCTGTTGTAAATTGTAGTAACAACAGCAATATTACAGCATTAGGACGTTCAAGTAATGAACAGATGGAATCTTTTACAGGAGGAATAGCAGGAACGTGTGAAGGAAAAATTGAAAAGTGCTATAATGTAGGAGATATCTATGGATATTGCTTAGCAGGAGGAATAGCAGGAGGTATTTTACAAGGAGAAATTAGAGATTGTTATAATACAGGAAATATTAAAGTTGATTATAGAAAAGCAGGAGGAATAGTAGGTTATATTCATTATTACAGTGGTGGAACTGTAGGTTACACTAGAATTATCAATACTTATAGTACAGGTATAGTGACAGGAACAACTCAAATTGGAGCTAGCATAGGTATGATTGCACTTGAGGAATCTACCATATTGCAGGCAGATAACAATTATGCCATAAATCAAAATGATTTATCAGCAATAGGAGGAAATGTAACGAATACAAATGTAAAAGCTGAATTAAAAACAAGTGAAGAACTAAAACAATTAGCAACTACTTTAGGAGAAGCATTTAAAAAAGATATAGAAAATATTAATGGTGGATATCCTGTTTTACAATGGCAATAAAATATATTATAGCTAGGTGAAAATATGGTGTACAAAAATGTACATCATATTTTTTTATGTCAAAAAGATATTAAATAAAAACAACCAAATAGGAGAAAAGAAAAAGTAAATGGGATAAAATTTCTTAAAACAAAAAACGAAAGAGGGGAATGAAGTGAATAACAAAAGAAAACAAAAAGAGAGCGGTATTACATTAATAGCATTAGTGGTAACAATCATTGTTTTGATAATCTTAGCAGGTGTAAGCATTAATATGATAATAGGAGATAATGGAATTATTACTCAGGCACAGAAAGCAGCAGAAGATACAAAATTGGCACAGGAAAAAGAAGCAATATCGTTAGCAATCTTAGAAAATGAATTAAGCGGTACAGAGCTGGAAATAGGAACAACATTATATAGCAAAACATTAGCAAATGGAAATAGATGGCATATATTAACTAATAAAAACGATGGGACAAGCTATGGAGATGGCTGGATATATATTCCGGAAAATACTAGTATTTCTAATTTTGGACAAACAACACAAAATTGGCTTGTCCATTCGCAAACAGGAGAGATACTATCTATAAGTATGGAAGATTATACAGAGACTTATTATGGAATGAACCTAGCTGTAACGGAAGGACTGCTATTAAATGTAGATCCAGTGAATATGGAAGATGAAGATAGTTGGGGAGAAGGAGTAACATTATATGGAGTAACGCCGGGAGACGGTTATGGTTACAATGGAGATGCTATTTTATTTGACGGAGTGAATGATTATATAGAGATTTATGCAGATACGCCAATTGACAAAGGGTTTACTTTTGAATTTTATGGAAAATCTGAAGATGATAGAATTAATATGTTAGCAAAAACCTTAATTGGAGAACAGGAAAATTATATTGGTAGATTTAGAATTAATATGATAGGAAATCAATTTAGAGCAGCATTTGCAGGAGGAGATGCTGGATCTGATTGGGGAATGTCTGACAATAATAAACATTGGATAGCAAAGCAATTAAATGGGGACTTTAGTGCTGAAAATGGAGAATATCTTACGATGACAGTAAACTTAGAAACAGATACTATTACATTATATTTAAATGGTGAAAATATAGGTGCTACTGTATGTAATCATGATTGGTTGATATCAGGACAGTTAACGAATGGAGAAATTCCATTTACTATAGGATTAATAATTGCTGGAACAGAATATACGGAAACTTATTCTTCCATGGAACTATATGCATGTAGGTTATATAATAGAGTACTAACAGACGAAGAAATAACAGATAATTATGAAACAACAGTTGCTTATAGAGAACAATAAATATCCATTTAAGTCAGTCTTTTTTATGACATGTCACAAAAATGTCAGGGATAAGTGGGAAACCTAAGAATAATGTCGAAAAATTATGGAAATAAGTAACCAATAAAAAACAAAATAAAGAGATAAGAAAAAATAAAGAAACGATATAATCCTTCTCGTAGAGAAAAATAACTAGGAGGATTTATTATGCAGGAACAAAAGAATAAAGAAAGAGGAATTACTTTAATAGCCTTAGTGGTGACGATAATTGTGCTAATTATCTTAGCGAGTGTTTCTATTAATATGCTAGTAGGAGAAAATGGTCTTATTACAATGGCACAGAGGGCGAAAAATGAGACAGAACAAGTGCAAAAAGAGGAAGAACAGGAATTAGCAGGGATATTTGGAAAGAATTATGCAGATTATAATGGAGAATTACATATAGAAGGAGAAAAAGTTTTAAATCAATATAATGAACAAATTCAATTAAATGGATTATATTATGGTTATGGAAATTCAGAATATACAGAAGCATTATTAACGGCATTGAAAAATAAAGGTGTAAATATGATAAAAATAGGATATAGCTATAGTGGAGGAACAGAACCATATAATAAAGAAGGAAATATGGAAGCAATGTATTCTTTTATAGATCAGTTGTTAGCGATGAACTTTTATATCGACATTATATATTGGTCAGGTAATGACTTGAATCAGGAAGGATATACTAAAGTAAATGAAGCTACAGATTATTTTACTCAAATAGCTAATAAATACCCAGATAATACACAAATCTTATATGAAATTTGTAATGAGCCTTTTGATAATACTTGGGGAGAAGTTAAGCAATATGCAGATAGTGTAATTCCTGAAATTAGGCAAATAAGTGAAAATGCAATAATATCTGTTCCAACAAATGATAATCTTTTTAATGAGACATTTCTATCAGATTTATTAAATTATAATAATATTATGTATGTAACTCATATATATGCAGAAGGAACGATTGCTGTTAAAAGCATGACTGCCGCAATTGCTAACAATAGTATACCTGTATTTATTTCGGAGTGGTCAAATAATAATGGGAATGAGACAAGCTATAATAATGAAGTAACAGATAATTTAATATATATAATAAATAAATATAAACTAGCAAATTCTGCGTGGTATTTTTATGGTTCGAGTACAAGAGATTCGGAGTTTTTCATGATAAAAAAAGAGTATTGGGAAGAAGTGTTAAAAACTGGAAACATAAATGATAATGTGCTTGGAATAGCAGGAAAATATTATTTCGACTTTATACAAGGTTTCAATAAAGGGAAAGAAGAAGGAAATTTAGTAAATGCTAATTATATTAATTCTTTAATGTTCTGGGAGGAAAAATACAGAACAAATATTACGAAAATAATATTTGAAGATAAAATAAATGTACCGGATAATGCTTTAATGGTGTGGGATGTATCTGACAATAATTCTGGAACAATTATAGCATATTTAATAGATGATGGTAAAAATAATGGAACATATGAGTTATACATTTGTGGAAATAATGAAAAAGTAAAAGTTGTTTCATTATCTCTCACTTTTCGTGATTTTACAAAGTTAGAATATATAGATATAACACAGATGGATACTAGAAAGGTTAAATCAATGTATAATATGTTTGGAAATAATCAAAATTTACAAACAATAATTGGTTTAGAAAATATAGATACATCAAATGTAACTAATATGCAAGAAATGTTTTATGCCTGCGCACAGTTAACTAAATTAGATGTAAGTAATTTTAATACATCAAATGTAATTAACATGAGCTCTATGTTTAATGGAGCAGGCATGAGGAATTCCAATTTTGAGTTGATTTTGGGAGAAAAGTTTGATACCTCTAAGGTTACTAATATGACATATATGTTCTATTTAACTGGAATTGCAAATCCAAATTTTATTTTAGATTTGAGAAGCTTCACATTTAAAGATGATGTAGATGTTACAAATATATTTACTTTTATGAAAGCAACAACAATAGTCTATGTAAAAGATGAAGAAATGCAACAGTTTGTTATAAATGCAAGAGGAGAAAATGCATGGTCTACAGCAAATGTTTTAATTAAATAGATGTTGTTAAGAAAATAATAAATATAAAAATATGGTGTGCGAAAAAGTACATCATATTTTTATGTTAAAAAGATAACAGCTAAAAACGAAAAAGTAAAAGACAGAGGAAAATAGCTAAGATAAAATAATTCGTGTAAAAATAAGAAACGAAAGAAGGAAAGAGTGATGCAGAATAAAAGCAAAAAAAGAAATACAGGGATTACCTTAATTGCACTAATCATAACAATTATCATTTTAATTACATTAGCGGGAGTTTCTATTAATATGCTAGTAGGAGAAAATGGTCTTATTACAATGGCACAGAGGGCAAAGAATGAGACAGAACAAGCACAAAGAGAGGAAGAACAGGCATTAGCAGGAATATTTGGAAAGAATTATGTGGATTATAATGGACAGTTAAGCATAAAAGAAGGAAAATTAACAAATCAGTATGAGGAAAATGTAGTTTTAAGAGGAATGAGTGCGGGAAATGGAAAGGGAATAGAAAGCTTAACAGAAAAATACTATAATAAAGAGTCTTTATCCGTAATAAAAAGTTGGGGAGCAAATGTACTTAGAATACCAGTAGATACAGATGCGTATTATCAAGGATATGCTTCTAATCCAGATATTATCAATAGAGTGTCTGAAATTGCAGATATATGTATAGAATTAGATATGTATGCCATAATAGATTGGCATGTGTTATATGAAGGAAATCCAAATACTTATGCAGAACAAGCAAAAGAATTCTTTAGTCAGATAGCAACTAAATATAAGGATGTGCCAAATATTTTATATGAAATCTGTAATGAACCAAACGGAGATGATGTGACATGGGAAGTAATAAAAAATTATGCAAATGAGATAATACCAGTAATAAGAAATATAGATAGTGATTCTATTGTAATAGTAGGCACACCTTCATGGAGCCATAATGTGGATGAAGTAGTTGGTAGTGAATTAGAACATAGTAATATAATGTATACATCTCATATGTATGCATCCACTCTAAATTCTGATAGAATGAATAGACTTAAAACCGCAGTTGAGAATAATATACCAGTAATTGTTACAGAGTTTGGAACAGCAGTGACAGGGTGGGGAACACAGGATGGATTGTTGTTAGAAAATTCAAATATAATTGCAAATTATATGGAAGAAAATAATATAAGTTGGTGTAATTGGAGTATGACTGACCATTATGAAGGCTTGGCACTGGTAAAATATAATCAATGGGATAATTCTTTAAATGATAATATTCTAAGTGAAAGTGGAAAATATATAAAACAATTATTACAAAATGCACAAATACAAAATAATCCAGTTATGATGGAATATGAAGAAAATTATGCATTTTGGAATGAAGAATATAGAAATAATGTTACTAGTATTATCATAGAAAATGAAATAGACAATGATAAAATTAATAATGCAGTAGAACATTGGGATGTATCGTTTGCAAACAACAATAGTGTTATAGCATATATAGAAAATGATTCAGAAAATGCTGGCAAATATATATTGCATATAACAGGAGAAGGTGGAGTATATTGTGCTCCCAATAGTAGGAATTTATTTAGTGATTTTATAAGTTTAAAAAATGTAGATTTTAATAATTTAGATACAACCAATGTTAATGATATGGGATTTATGTTTTCTGGAGATGTTGAGCTTGAAAGTATAGATTTAAAAAATTTCAAAACGAATAATGTTACGTATATGGAAAGAATTTTTTACAATTGTGCAAATTTAAAAACTTTGGACTTCTCGAGTTTTGACTTTACAAAAGTAGTAAGATTTTATGAAGCATTTGGGAAATGTACTAATTTAGAAAGTATAAAATTTCCAACACAAAAAAGTGATATGATAAGTGTGTTGGGATTATTTAGTCATTGTGAAAATTTAAAAGAGATAGATTTGAGTTCATTTAATACAGAAAGAGTTACCGCAATGAATGGAATGTTTTCCTATTGTTATAATATTGAAGGTATAAATTTTGGAGATACTTTTAGTACAGAAAATGTTACTTCTATGAGAGAAATGTTTTACCAATGTAATTCATTAAAAAAATTAGATTTAAGCAAATTTAATACATCTAAGGTTACAGATATGTATTATATGTTTGGAGGTTGCTATAGTTTACAAACTCTTGATTTAAAGAACTTTAATACAGAAAACGTAGAGAACATGAGTAGAATGTTTCATAACTGCAATAGCCTTACTACTTTAAATGTGTCATCATTTAACACATCTAAGGTTACAAATATGGCATATATGTTTCAGGTATGTAGACAATTAACACAATTAGATTTAAGTAATTTTGATACATCTAATGTAACAGATATGACTTTTATGTTGAGTAATTTGAATAATGTACAGAAAATTAATTTAAGTAATGCTAATTTTGATAGTGTAAAAAGTTATGATAACATGCTAACTTATACTAATTCTTGGAAAAATGCAATAATAATAGTAAAAGATGAAAATGCAAAAAGTTTTATACAGTCACGTTTAGATGAAGTTGGTAATACGGCAGAAATACAGATAAGTAACGGACAACAAGAATAGATTATGGAAATAAGTAACCACAAGAAAACAAAAATAAATAATAAGAGGAAATCAAGAAAAGTACCTTGCCAAAATAAAGAAAAAAATATATAATTCCCCTAGAAACAAGTATATAAAAAACAAACTTGTTGCATAATAATACAAAAGGAGAAAAGCAATGACAGAGAAAGAAAAAATGTTGCAGGGGCAATTATATGATGCCAATCATAATCCAGAATTAATTGCAGAGAGGCAAAAAGCAAAGGAAATTTGTTTTAACTATAATCAAACCATACCAACGAATATGGAAAAAAGAACAGAAATATTGAAGAATTTATTAGGAAGTACAAAAAATAATTTCCTAATAGAGCCTTCTTTTCAATGTGATTATGGGTATAATATTCATATAGGAGAAAACTTTTATGCTAATCATAATTTAGTGATATTAGATGCAGCAGAAGTCACCTTTGGAGACAATGTGTTAATAGGACCAAACTGTGGATTTTATACAGCAGGACATCCTAGTAATGTAGAACAAAGAAGAGCAGGGTTAGAATATGCAAAACCAATTCATATTGGAGATGATGTATGGATAGGTGGAAATGTAGCAGTTTTGCCGGGAGTTACTATAGGAAATAATAGCATTATAGGAGCAGGTAGTGTAGTGAACAAAGATATTCCATCGGGAGTAATAGCAGTAGGAAATCCTTGCAAAGTAGTGAAAAAAATATAAAAATTTCCTTGCAAACCCTAAGGTAATATAGTATAATTATAAACAACTTTATTTAATTATGTTTGAAAAGAAAATAGTAGGAGACTATTGTGACAAAAGAGAGATAATGAAAGGTGAAAATTATCCGTAAATAGAAAATCCGAATTACATTTCTTATAGTAATTAGCGTGTAAGCAGCGAGATGCTTAAAAATAAAGAGGCATGTAAAAAATTACATGTAAATAAAGGTGGTACCACGAGTCAAATCGTCCTTTACTAAAAGGATAGTTTGGCTCTTTTTAGTATAAAAATAAAAGAGAGGAGAAAAAAGATGACATTAGTAGAAGAATTAAAATGGAGGGGACTAATCAAAGACATTTCTAGTCCAGAACTAGAAGAAAAACTTAATCAAGGAGGATTAACTTTTTATATAGGAACAGACCCTACAGCAGATAGCTTGCACGTAGGACATTTATCTAGCTTTTTAATATCCAAAAGGCTAAAAGAAGCAGGACATACTCCTATCTTATTAGTAGGAGGAGGAACAGGAATGATAGGAGATCCTAGACCTACTACAGAAAGAGCGATGATATCTAAAGAAGAAGTAACCAAAAACTTTGAAGGACTAAAAGCACAAGTAGAAAAGTTATTTGGCTTTGAAGTTGTAAACAATTACGACTGGCACAAAGATATCAACGTGTTAGATTTCTTAAGAGATTACGGAAAATACTTTAATATTAACTACATGTTAGATAAAGATATTATTAGAAGAAGATTAGACACAGGTATTACTTATACAGAATTTTCTTACATGATTTTACAAGCGTTAGATTTTAAATATCTACATGAGCATAAAAATGTAGATTTGCAATGTGCAGGTTCCGACCAATGGGGAAATATTACAGCAGGAATTGATTTAATTAGAAAATCAACAGGAGATGAAGTATACGGCTTTACTATGCCACTTGTCACCGATTCCCAAGGAAAGAAATTTGGAAAGAGTGAAGGAAATGCTCTATGGCTTGATAAAGAAAAAACATCTAGTTATAAGCTATATCAATTCTTTGTAAATGTAGAAGATTGTATGGTAATTGATTACCTAAAAATCTATACCTTCCTATCCAAAGAAGAAATAGAAGAATTAGAAAAAAGAAATCAAGAACACCCAGAACTAAGAGAAGCCCATAAAGCCCTTGCAAGAGAAATTATTACCTTTTTACATGGAAAAGAAGAATATGAAAGAGCCGTGAATCTTGCAGACCATTTATTCCATAATAAATTCCAAGATTTATCTAAGAAAGATATAGAAGATTTATTTGGAAGCGAAGAAAAAAAGATAGTAGAAGAAGGAATGAGCATTTTAGATGCACTAGTTCAAGTAGGAGCAGCAAGCAGTAAAAGAGAAGCAAGAGAATTTGTAGCAAACGGAGCTGTTTCCATTAATGGTGAAAAAGTAACAGACGTAAATGCAGAAATAACAGCGGCAAGCTTTATAGAAGGAACCTATATTGTTATCAAAAGAGGAAAGAAAAATTACTATATAGGAATGTCTCAAAAATGTCAGGGATAAGTGAGACATGTCTCATTTAACCCTGACTTAAGTGGGACACTTAAAAAGAAAAAAGGGGAAAAAGGAAGAAAAATGGCAGATAAACAAGAATGGGAAGAATTAGAAAAATGGTATAGAGAGAAACAAGAGAAAAATAGAGAAGAATATGGTTTTGATAAAAGTGTTTTAGAAGAAAAGAAACCGTTAAAAGAATCGGTAAGAACTACCATGCACTCTGTTGTAGAAATGAAAAATATTGTATGGATTATTTTGGTAGTTCTTTGCTGTATTCTTATCTTCTTTATTTTAAATAGATTATATTTTGCTACCCATAAAACAGACGAACAGAAAGTTATAGAAACAGCCAAAAGTTTATATGGCGTGGATTGTAGCGTTGTGCAGAAAAAAGAGTTAGAAGAAGGAAAAAATAAATATACTTTGCAAGTAAATAACCAACCGGAAGTGACATTTCAATGTGTGAAAACGGGAGGTGGTTATGCTTTTGATTATACATCTTATAGCCACCAACGCTATTTTGAACAGTGGAAAAGCGAGAAAAAAGAACAGTTTGTAGTAGAAGAGAAAACTACAACAGATGGATTATTCCAATATGAAACTTATATTCCAATAACGGTAGAAGATTTTGAGGTTATTGAGAATAAAATTGAGGACATAGGAGAATTTGTAGAATATGCAGGAGAAAATTATTCCCCCTTTTGGAATGTGTATTTAGCTTATGGAGAAAGTAGAATTTATCCTTATAGTGGTATGCCCTCTCAAATAGATAAGGAACAAGCAGTAGAAGAGAGTAAGAGAACCTTTATAAATTACATAATGAAGAAAGAGCCAGAAGAGGCAAGACAATTGTACTCTACAGAAATCTTAAATACTTATTGGAAACCAACTGCTTTAAAAGTGGTACTAAATGGAAAAGAAATACCGATAACGAATTCTGTAGTACAAATGTATTATTCTACACAAGAAAAAGAATATACATTACAACTCTATACAGAGTTCGTAAAACAAATAAATGGAGTAGAAATTATTAGTAGAGCAGAAATGATGCCGACAGAATTTTCGTATGGAGGACATACCTACACTGTAACGAATAAGGATACAAATTTGGAAAAATATCAATTAGGTTATACTTTGAGCCTACAGGAATTAGAAGAACTATTTCATGCGAAAATAGAATTGGATAAGGAAGAAGAAATAGCATGGATTACAATACCATAAAATTTTTAGAAAAGGGCTTACAAAAAAATAAGTGGTATGATAAGATAGCATTAGGGGAAAAATAAAAGGGAATACATAAGAAAAAACAAAAGGAGAAAAAATATGCTATTTAATATTCTAGCAATTTTTGTAGGACTAGCCCTTCTAGTGATAGGTGCGGATATATTAGTAAAAGGGGCTAGCAACATAGCCAAAAAATTTCATATTCCAGAAATTTTAATAGGACTTACTATTGTAGCAATAGGAACAGCTCTTCCAGAAATGGTAACTTCTTTAATAGCAGTCATTACAGGCGATGCCGATATAGCAGTAGGAAATTTAATTGGTTCTAGTGTATTAAATTCTTTCCTTATTTTAGGAATAGGAGCAGCCATTACACCACTTACCATTTCAGCAGAATTTACAGAAAATTTATTACTTCTTATCTTCTCTACTGCCTTGCTTTGGTTGTTCTGCTATTTGCCAAAAAAAGATACGCTAACAAGACCAAAAGGATTGATTTTAGTCCTAATTTTTGCAATATACATGATAAAATTATTTGTGTAAAGAAAAAACATATATTTTTCGCATAAGAAAGCAAGAAGCTGGAAATAATGAAAATAAGAAAACAAAAAGGAGTGGAAAATATATGGAAAAAACCGTAAGTTGTTTAAATCAATTTTTAGCAGATTTAGCAGTATTTTATAGAAAACTGCAAAATTTTCATTGGAATGTAGAGGGAAAAGATTTTTATGTTATTCATGCAAAACTAGAAGAATATTACGATGACATCAATGAGCAAATTGACGAAATAGCAGAATACATCTTAAGCATAGGAGGGCAACCTTTGGGAACTATGAAAGACTACATGCAAATTACAAAAATACAAGAGGCGGAAAATGTAAAAGTAAAAAGTGATGCTGTATTATCTTGTTTAATAAAAGATTATGAAACTATTTTGCAAGAAGCAAAACAAATCAAACAGGAAAGTGATACAAACAATGATGCACAAACCTCTACTATGATGGATGACTATATTGAAGATTATAGTAAAAAGTTATGGATGTTACGTCAAACAATGGCATAGAGGAAAAGATAATAATATATTAAAAAATTATGGAAACAAGTAACCAGCAAAAAATAAAGAGTTATAAAATGAAAAATAGTAAAAAAGATATAATCCTTCTTGTTAAAAGAGACAAGGAGGATTTTTATTATGCAAAAGAATAAAGAAAACGGAATTACAATGGTTACATTAGCAGTAACTATTATTGTAATAATCATTTTAGCTGGTGTAAGTATTAACACTTTAATTGGAGATAATGGAATTATTACGAAGGCGCAGCAAGCAAGAAAAAATATAGAATTAGCACAAGTAGAAGAACAAACGTCTTTGAATCAGTTGTATGAACAGATGGAGCAAGAAGGAAAATATGAAGAAGATGAGGAATCACAACAAAAAGATGAAATGATAAAGTCCTTGCAAGAACAGTTAGAAGAACGAAGTAAAGAAATAGAAGAATTAAAAAAACAATTGCAGATTTACAAATTAAAAGAAGGGGATTATATTCAATATGATACAGGAGTAGAAGGAGTAGGTAAAATAACTTGTAGAGTCTTGTATACAGCAAGTTCAAAGTATGGATTACAAATTATTGCAGATGAAGGCGTAGAAACAGTATCATTAGGAGTGATGGATAACCTTGAAGCATCAAAAACAAGTTATAATAATGCGATAGAAACATTAAATCGTAAAGCGGAAACATATATTAATACAACATATGCTACAGATGCAAGATGTGTAGGAAGTGTGCCAACAGTAGAAAATGGAGTATTTATCAATAAAAATTCGGAAACAGCAGGACCTGTTACAATGCAATTTGCATACAATGGAAGTACGAGTATAGATGCTAAAGGAGAAGATACAAATTATACGGCAGATGAAGAACAATTGAGAAGTTTCAATCTTTTAGTAACAGGCTATGAATATTGGTTATCTTCTCGTTATATATTTTCCAATTCTACTGGCTGTGGGTTAAATATACGCAGAATAACAGCATCTGGAAGTTTATTTTATGGCGACATGTGTTCTATTTATTATACAGGAAAAGCTGTTGGAAGAGGTTATGACTTTGCTCTTCGTCCTTGCATTCTTTTAAGAGACGATATAGAAATAGTAGGTGGAAATGGAAGTGAAGAAAAACCGTATATAATAGGTTAAGCATAAAAAATGCAAGAAATAATGTTGAGAATTATGAAAATGAGTAAACAACAGGATAAAATACGCACATTGACATTTCCTTCCCATAAGTATATACTTTAAAAAAGAAATAGAGAGGGGAGAAGAAAATGTACCAGAAAAGTAAAAAGGTAGTGATAATAGTTGCCATTTTTGTAATTTTATTAGCGGTAAGTGTGGCTGGGTTCTTTATATGGTATAACAATACAAAAGCAAATCCAGAAGATACATTGGTGTCTTATATAGATGCTTTAAAAGCAAAAGATTACGAAACCATGTATAGTAAAATTAGCAAGGAAAGTAAAGATAGTACTACAAAAGAAGATTTTATAGCGAGAAATAAAAATATTTATGAAGGTATAGAAGCAAGCAATTTATCGATTAGTATTGCTCAAGTAACAGAGGAAGGAAATAAAGCACAAATTGTTTATTCTACTACCATGCAGACTGTGGCAGGACAAATGAGTTTCTCTAATACAGCAAATTTAGTAAAAAATGCAGAAAATGGATATGATATAGAATGGTCTTCTAATCTTATTTTCCCAGAATTGCAAGATGATTATAAAGTAAGAGTACAAACCTTAGAAGGAACAAGAGGAAGAATATTAGATAGAAACGATGTCGTTCTTGCAGGAAAACAAACAGCCTCTTCTATTGGATTAGTACCAGGAAAAATGGGAGAAAATAAGGAAGAAGACATAGCAAATATTGCTACTTTGTTAGACATTTCAGAAAATACGATTCAAAATGCACTATCAGCTTCTTATGTAAAAGATGACACCTTTGTACCTTTAAAAACAGTACAAAAAGGGGAACAAGAGTTAAAAAATCAATTGTTAGAAATTTCTGGCATTAAAATTATAGATACAACTGCACGTGTCTATCCATTAGGAGAAGCAACCTCTCACCTATTAGGATATGTACAAACTATTAGTGCAGAAGAATTAAAAGAAAATGTAAATAGAGGGTATACCAATACCAGTGTAATAGGAAAAACTGGTTTAGAAAAGACATATGAAGACACCTTAAAAGCTACAGATGGAGCGGAAATTTATATTGTAGATGCAGAAGGAAATAAAAAGAAAACACTTGCTAAAAAGCAAGAGCAAAATGGTAAAGACGTGAAATTAACCATAGATTCTACTATTCAACAAAAATTATACAATCAATTAAAAGAAGATAAGGCAGCAGCAGTTGCTATGAATCCAAATACAGGAGAAATTTTAGCATTAGTCAGTTGTCCTACTTTCAATTCGAATGATTTTAGCTTAGGAATGACGACAAACCAATGGAATCGTTTGTCTCAAGATGAAACAAAACCATTATACAATCGTTATCTTCAAACTTATGTGCCAGGTTCTGGATTTAAACCAATTACAGGTGCAATTGGTTTAGATACAAGCTCTTTTACAGCAGAAGAAGATTTTGGAACAAGTGGAACAAAATGGCAAGCATCAAATAGCTGGAGAGATTTCTATGTTACCACACTAACAACTTATAGCGGACCAGCTAATTTGCAAAACGCTCTTATTTATTCGGATAATATTTACTTTGCAAAAGCAGGAATAAAAATAGGAAAACAAAATTTTATGAATAAATTAAATGTTTTAGGATTTGCAAAAAAGATTTCTTTTGAACAAGAACTAGCCATGTCTACTTATTCTAACAATAGTAGTTTTGATACAGAAACACAGTTAGCAAATACTGGCTATGGACAAGGGGAGCTTTTAGTTAATCCCGTACATATGGCAATGATATATTCTAGTTTCGCTAACGAAGGAAATATGCTTCAAGCATATTTGCTATATAAAGAAGATAAAACACCTACCTATTATGCAGAGCAAGTATTTTCGAAGGAAACAGCAAATACTATAAAGGAAGATTTAATACAGGTAGTGGAAAATCCAAATGGAACAGCACATAGTGCTAAGATAAATGGTGTGGTTTTAGCTGCTAAAACAGGAACTGCAGAAATAAAGGATAGCAAAGAGGATACCGAAGGAACGGAATTAGGATGGTTTAATGCTTTTACTGCGGACAAAAATGCCCAAAATCCATTATTAATTGTTAGCATGGTAGAAGATGTAAAGGGAAGAGGCGGAAGCCATTATGTGTTAGAAAAAATAAAGCCAATGTTTGAATAAAAAATAACAAAAGAAGGGAAGGATAAATAATGCCAGAAAGAGTAGTGGTAACTGGGGCTACAGGTCATATTGGTAATGCTTTATTACGAGAATTGCAAAAACAAAATTACGAAGTAGTTGCCTTTGTATTAGAAGGAGAAGATACAAAATGTATAGAAGATTTGGGTTGCCAAATTGTTTATGGAAATGTGCAAGATAGGAAGAGTCTTAAAGAAGCTTTTAGAGGAGCAACAATGGTATTTCATTTAGCTGGAATCATAGAAATTGGCAGTACCAATAAAAAGAAATTATGGCAGGTAAATGTAGAAGGAACGAAAAATGTATGGAGAGCATGTAAGGAAGAAAAAGTAAAAAGATTAATTTATACAAGCTCTGTTCATGCTATTCCAGAAAAACCAAAAGGACAAGAAATAGCAGAAACTACCACTTTTTCAAAAGACCTAGTAAAGGGAAGTTATGCTAAAACAAAGGCGGAGGCAACTGCATTTTTGCTTAGTAAAGCCAAAGAAGATGTGGAAATAGTAATTGTACATCCTTCTGGAGTAATTGGTCCATATGAATATACTATTTCTAATTTAGGACAACTCATCATAGATTGTGCTAATAAAAAAATAGGAGCTTATTTAGAAGGTGGGTATAACTTTGTAGATGTAAGAGATGTAGCAAAAGGAACCATGTTAGCAGCACAAAAAGGAAAAACAGGAGAATGCTATATCTTAGCCGGTCATCAAATTAGTGTAAAAGATTTAATGCATAAAATAGAAGAAATTACAAAAGTACCAGCTCCTAAATTCAAAATAGCAAGATGGTTTGCCTATATAACAGGTGTGTTTTCAGAATGCTATTCCAAAATAGTAAAAGAAAAACCACTGTTTACATCTTATGCCGTATATACATTAGGTACCAATAGCAACTTTAGTAATAAAAAAGCAGAAGAAAAGCTAGGTTATACCATAAGACCTATGGAAGAAACTTTAAAAGATACTATAGAATGGTTCCAAAGGCAAGGAAGAATAAACAAGTAAAAAAAGCAACTGACGAAGGAGTTTTTCACTTTGTTAGTTGCTTTTTAAGTTTAAAATAGCATTTCTAGCTAATTCGTCACAACGATTGTTATATTCATTATCGCTATGTCCTTTTACTTTAATAAATTCTATTTTATGTATTTGTGTAAACTGATATAAGCTTTGCCAAAGCTCTTTATTCTTTACAGGAGAACCATCTGCTGTTTTCCAACCTTTTTTCATCCAATTATAAATCCATCCTTGTGTAAATCCGTTAATCACATAAGCACTATCGCTATAAACCTTAATAGAGCAAGGAAATTTTATGAGTTTTAAAGCTTCTACTACGGCTGTGAGTTCCATAATATTGTTGGTAGTATTAGGATTAGCACCTGAAATTTCTTTTTTGTGATTTCCATACATTAAAATGGCTCCCCAACCTCCTGGGCCTGGATTTCCGAGAACATGCTCCATCTGTATAAATAATGACTTCTTCCATATATTTTTGTCCTTTCATTGTAAAATTGTTTCATTTATGGTATTATATCAATAGTGGAAAAAATAAACAAGAGGGAAGGGAAAAGTATGGCAACGGTTTTAGGAATTATTGCAGAATATAATCCATTTCATAATGGACACCTATATCACATACAAGAAAGCAAAAAACAAACTGGAGCAGAGTATGTGATTTGCATTATGACAGGAAATTTTACCCAACGTGGAGATACTTCTTTAGTAAATAAATGGGTAAAAGCTAGAATGTGCTTGGAAAATGGAGCAGATATTGTCATAGAATTACCAACGATTTATAGTATTTCTAGTGCAGAAAATTTTGCAGAAGGAGCCATTAAAATATTAGATAGCCTAAAAATTGTAGATACTTTGTCCTTTGGAACAGAAACACAGGACCTAGCAGCACTCAATAATATTGCTAATGTGGTTTATTATGAGCCAAAAGAATATGTTAGCCTTCTAAATCATGAACTTGGAAAAGGTGTTTCCTTCCCGAAAGCAAGAGAAAACGCAGTTCTCATGTATTTAAATGATATTAAACGATATGCCAATATTTTATCTGGAGCTAACAATATTTTGGCAATCGAATATATAAAAGCCCTTCGTAGATTAAAGAGCAATTTAAAGCCCTTTTCTGTGCAACGAAAAAAAGTGTATTATAACGATGAACATATTGTAGATGATTTTGCTAGTGCTACTGCCATTCGAAAAATGGTAAAAAGAGAGCAATATGAAGATATACGAAAAGTAGTACCAAAAAATAGTTATGCCTTATTACAAGAAGAGATAAAAAGAGGCAATATTGTGATGGGATTAGAAAGTTTTGAAAAAGAAATTTTATATACCTTAAGGAAAATGACAGTAAAAGAAATACAAAACTTACCTGATGTAACAGAGGGGTTAGAAAATAATATAAAAAATGCAGCAAATTCTTGTAACAATTTACTAGATTTAATGAACATTATTAAATCGAAAAGATATACGCAAACGAGAATTCAAAGAATCCTATTATATAGTTTATTAGGAATTACAAAAAAAGATATGGAAATAGCCAGAAAAATAACACCATATACAAGAGTACTAGGCTTTAACGAAAAAGGAAAAGAAATGTTATCGGATATATGCCATATTAACCCAAAAATCAATATTGTAACTTCTGTAAAGAAATTTATAGATAATAGTAGTCATAAAAATTTAAAAGAAATGCTAGAAAAAGATATTTTTGCTACCAATGTATATACATTAGGCTATGCGTATGATTCATGGGCAAATTTAGATTATACCAACAAATTAATAGTATTATAAAAAGGATGGAGATTATATATGAAAATTATTGGAGTAACAGGTAGTTCAGGTGCTGGAAAAACAGAGGTATGTAAAATATTACAAGAACAATATGATGCAGAAGTAATTGACGCAGATGCAGTAGCTAAAAATTTATCCAAAAAAGGAACACTATATCTCAATTCTATTGTAAGCCATTTTGGAACAGATATTGTATACAAAAATGGTGCATTAAATCGTAAAAAATTAGCAAATATGATATACGAAG
This sequence comes from uncultured Clostridia bacterium, assembly GCA_944386655.1. Taxonomy (GTDB): domain Bacteria; phylum Bacillota; class Clostridia; order TANB77; family CAG-508; genus UMGS1663. The sequence goes on from CALXBX010000051.1 coordinate 21,943, forward strand.
ATGACCAGAAAAGAGAACAATTAAATAGATGTACTTTTGACTTTATTGTACAAGATATCAAAAAACGTATTAATAAAGTAAATCATAAAGAAATGATTTTGATTGATGCTCCTTTACTTTTTGAAAGTGGACTAAATAGCATTTGTGACAATGTAATTGTGGTTTTAGCAAAGCAAGAAGAACAAATCAAAAGAATATGTAAAAGAGATGGCATTACAGAAGAGGTAGCTAAAAAACGATTAAATGCCCAAAATACGAATGAATACTTTGAAGAAGTGGGAGATATTATCATCGTAAATGACAACACGCTAGAAGGTTTAAAACAAAAAGTAGCAGCAATTGAAAAAGAGATTTAATTTTACAATTATATTACAAAATAATAACATTTCTGTGACAGTATTGAATTGCAAATGCTTTTAGCATATAATGAAGAAAAAATAATGTTCTTTTGAAAAAGCTTGGAGGGGAGTGTATGGAAGAGACATTTGCAGACTATATTTTAGCGGAAAAAGACTGGGTTAGAAAAATGGAAATTGTCTACTATTTAGAGAAAAAAACAAAAATATTTTTTGATAAAAGCGTAATTCTAAAAACAGAAATGGCAAAATTATTTATAGAAACAATGCATTTAGATGTGGACGAAAATGTGGTTATTACAGCTTGTCTATTATGTAATTGTAAGAAAAAGGATAGTTTTACGGATTTAGATGAAATTCATAATTATGCTAAAAAAGGAGCAGAATATTTAGCTACACTTGGCTTTTCAGATAGATTTTGTAAAATTTGTGAAGAAGTCAATCGTTATAGTGGAAGTGAACCTAGAGAAAAAGAGAGTGATATTTTAGAGTTGGTAGACCAATTTGGAGGAATGGTATCAGATAGACCAGAAAGAAAAGGTTTTTCTGTAGAAGATGCTTTAACCCTGTTAGAATATAGAAACTTAAAAGGAAAAGATAATAGATATCTACCACAATTTAAAGAATTTATTACACAAATGCAGGAGGTGTATGTATAATGGAAAATCGTATTACAGAGGCTATAACTTATATGATTGAACAAAATAAAAAATCTTCAGATACAAAACAGGCAGTCATTAATGCAGCTAATTCTTATGAATATATAAAAACAGCACAAAGAATATTAGAAGAAACAATGTTAAATGAAAGAAAAGAAGTAAAAGATGTTCATCTTGCTCCTAGTGTAGAGGACATAAAGAGAGAAATGGAAACCATTGTTATGAGAAGAACAAATGAAGGAGAAAAAGAAAGATAAAAGCTAGAAAATCTAGCTTTTCTTTTCGTGTGAGAGGGAAAATTTTAATTTTCCCTACTCGATTGCTACAGGTATGTGATTTAAATAAAGAAAAGGAGCTAAAAAATGTACGAAATATTTGCAGATTTACATGTTCATATAGGAAGAACAGAAAATGGAAAACCAGTAAAAATAACAGCGGCAAGATCTTTAAATTTTGCCAATATTGCAAAAGAATGCTATGAGAGAAAAGGAATACAAGTAGTAGGTATTATTGATTGTGCCTCTCCTTATGTAATAGAAGATATAGAGAATTTTTTGAAAACAGGAGAAGCTTACGAAATAGAAGAGGGAGGCATTATTTATAAAGACGAAATTTGTATTTTATTAGGAAGTGAAGTAGAAACTTCTGAACAGGGAAGAAATGGAAAAGCAGGAGCAGCACATAATCTTTGCTTTTTTCCACACTTGCAAGATATCAAGGCTTTTTCTAAGGAAATGAGCAGGCATATCAAAAATATAACCTTAAGTACGCAACGTTCCGATATTTCTGGCTATGAATTAATCGATATTGTAGAGAAATATCATGGTATAGTAATTCCTGCCCATATCTTTACACCACATAAAAGTTATTACGGCAATTGCACAGACCGTTTAGCATACATTTTTAAAGAAAAATTGGATAAAGTTTTTGCGGTAGAATTAGGTCTTAGTTCCGATACAGAATTAGCAGATGAAATTTCAGAATTAGAAACAAAAACCTTCCTTACCAATTCGGATGCACATTCGCTACCTAAAATTGCAAGAGAATACAATAAAATGCTAGTAGAAGCAATTTCTTTTCAAGAAATTGTAAAAGCCCTAAAAGGAGAAGATGGTAGAAAAATATTAGCTAATTATGGCTTAGACCCAAAATTGGGAAAATATCATAGAACATATTGTGATGATTGCAATCAAACAATTGAAACCAAAGAGCCAGTAGAAATTTGTCCAAAATGCGGTGGAAAAAATATTACTTTTGGTGTTTTTGATAGAATAGAACTTATTAAAGATAAAAAAGAAAGTAGAAGTCCAGCAAATAGACCAAAGTATATTTATCAAGTACCTCTTAGCTTTATTCCAGGAGTAGGAAACAAAGTGATGGATAAATTATTAACCCATTTTGGAACAGAGATGAATATTCTTCACAAAACCACAAAAGACGATATAGAAGCCGTAGTAGGAGAAAAAATTGCCACAGCCATAGTAAAGGCAAGAGAAGGCAGAGCGCAAATACAAGCTGGTGGCGGAGGCGTTTATGGAAAAGTAAAAGAATAAGAAAATAAATTTTAGTTCTAATCTTTTTCGTTATGGAATAGACATTATGTAGAAGGAAAATAGAGAGGAAGGAAAAAGATTTGAACAGAAAACAAGAGAAAAGAACACCAAAAAAAGGGAGAACCTGGCTTCCCCTTATCAAACAACATATTAGCAATCATAAAAGAGAATATTGTATTGTAGCACTGCTTTTTTTAATAGGTATTGTAGTAGGCATTCTTTTTGTAAATCATATGGCACAAGCAGAAATGACGGAAATACAGGAATATTTGAATAATTTTATAACCGCACTAAAAACAGATTATCAAATTGACCAAGGCGTATTATTAAAAAATTCTATAGTGCAATATATCTTATTGGCAGTTTTACTTTGGTTTATGGGGTCTACTGTAATTGGAATTCCGGTAGTATATGCCATAGTGGCGATAAGAGGATTTAGTTTAGGTTATACGGTATCTACTATTATAGCAACTTTAGGAGCAGGAAAAGGAATTTTATTTTGCCTAAGTAGTATGCTTTTACAAAATATATTAGTAATTCCTGCTATTTTAGCCCTAGCCGTTAGTGGCATTAAATTGTACCAATCTATTATAAAAGATAATCGTAGAGAAAATATAAAATTAGAAATATGTAGACATACAATTTTTTCTATTTTTATGCTCATATTACTATTATTCTCCTCTGTAGTAGAAGCATATTTATCTAGCAATTTACTAATGTGGACAGTAAATATGATGTAGGGATAGAAAAAAATTGTAGAATTTTGTAAAAATGACTTTACTTTTTTTTAGGAATTTGATATAACATATATAGTTTATGTAAATTGTATCAATTTGTACATAAAAAATAAAATCAATAAGAGAATAGGGGAGCTGAAATGGAAAAACAAATTAAACTTTTTTTAGAATTTCTTCAAAATGATAAGAAGGTATCAGACAATACCTTACAATCTTATAAAAGAGACATTGTGTATTATCACAAATATTTAGAGAGTAATAATTTAAATTATGCAAAAATGGAGGAAGAAGATATTAAAGATTATCTAGCCCATTTGCAAGAAGTAGGAAAGAAACCATCTACTGTTTCTAGAAGTTTAGCATCAATTCGTTCTTTTTATCAATTTTTAGTAAAAAATAAAAAAGCTAAAAAAGATCCAACTGCTAACATACAATCTCCAAAAATTGAAAAAAAGGCACCAAGTGTATTAACTGCAAAAGAAGTAGAATTACTATTAGACCAACCAAAAGATGTTGATTTAAAAGGAACTAGAGATAAAGCAATGTTAGAGTTTGCTTATGCAACAGGAATGAGAGTAACAGAAATTATTTCCTTAGATATTGAGGATATTAATCTAGAAGAAGGCTATGCTGTATGCCATACAGGAACAAAACAAAGAACTATCCCATTAGGCTCTATGTCTTTAAAAGCCCTAAAAGAATATATAGAAGAAGCAAGACCAATTTTAATTAAAGATGAAAGTGTAAAAGCACTATTTGTAAATATTAATGGTCAAAGATTAACCAGACAAGGTTTCTGGAAAATTGTAAAATATTATAAAGAACAAGCTCATATTACAAAAGATATTACACCACATGTACTTAGACATTCTTTTGCAACACATCTTTTACAAAATGGAGCAGACTTAAAAGCAATTCAAACCATGCTTGGACATTCCGATATTTCTTCTACACAAGTGTATATGCAATTTCAAGATGAAGGTTTGAAAAATGTTTATAGAAAAGCTCACCCAAGAGCATAAAATAGAGGGATAAAATAGAAGAAGAGTAACCTTTTGGTAAAGGTGCTCTTTTTTTGGTGTGTAAAAAATCTGCCACCTTATTTTTAAGACAAAAAGAGTGCTAAAGGAAGTAATACGAAAATAAAATGTTGGTAAGGAAAAGAAAAATAAAGGAGCCAAGTAAATGCCTATAAAATATTTAAAAGTAGAGACCGACATTAGACAAAAAGTAAAAGATTATACCGCACCACTACAGGCAATTATATTATTGAAAGACGAAAATGGAGAAGAGAGAATGATGTCTGAACAATTAAAAGATTTTTCTATTGCTATGCAGAAATATGGACTAACATGGAGTGAAAGATATAATGCCTATATCATACCGGACGAAATTTGTTTTCAAGAAGAAAAACTGAAACAGCTTGTCGAGTTGGTAAAAAACACATTAATAAGATATAATCAAGGGGGAAATATAGTTACTCCAGAGGAACGAGAAAGAGAAAAAAATCAAAGCTATTATACAAAAGAATATGGAGTAAACTATTTACAAAATTTTATTCATAGTAAATTAGGAAAACCAGAAGCCATCATTGTATTAGACCCTGCAGCCGGAGAGGGAAATTTAATAGATGGCTTGAAAATTCCTAAAAATGCTATATGGGCGGTAGAACCAGATAGAAAATGTTGTGAAGTATTACAACAAAAAGGTTATAAAAATATTATCAATACTAATTTTGAAGTAGCAGTGGCTAAGCAGTTAATTCCAAGACCAACGCATATTATTATGAATCCACCTTTTCGTAAGCAAAAAGATATTCAATTTTATAATTTGGCTTGTAAAATAGCGGAAGATAAAGGTGTTATAGCAGGTATAGTTAGTGAAAATAGTATCTATCAAGAATTAGCAAAATATGATTTAGTATTAGATTACAATAACCCCATTGGGCAAGCTATGGAAATTTTAAAAAGCTCTTATATAGAAAAACTATCCAATCAGATGATAGAATTTTTAAAAAATATAGTAAGAGCAGAATGGATTTCTTTTGAAAATGTAAAAAGTAAACTTAGTTTTGAAAATACTTGTGCAAGAGCATTTTTCATTAGAGAGGTACTAGGGGAAAGAAAAATTAATGACAAATATCTTGACAGCCAAGCATAATAAGGTTAAAATAAAATAGGAGACAAAATATATTCTAAAAATTAATTAGAGTGATATATATTTATGTACATTGAAAATAAAATAAGAAAGAGGTGTAAAATTATGGAGATCATAATTAATATCGCCGTATTTCTAGTCTCAGCCGTTATTTTCACTTTTGTAGGAATAACAATTCGTAAGAAAATAGCAGAATCTAAAATGAAAAGTGCAGAAAGTGAAGCAAAAAGAATTATTGAACTAGCAAATAAAGAAGCAGAAAATAAGAAAAAAGAAGAAATTTTTAAAGCAAAAGAAGAGATTATGAATGCTAGACAAGAATTAGACAAAGAGATTAGGGAAAGAAGGGGCGAAGTACAAGGTCAAGAAAGACGTTTAATCCAAAAAGAAGAAAATCTTGAGAGAAAAATGGAAAACTTAGACAAAAAGGAAAGGGAACTAGATGGTAAATTGCAAGCACAACAAAAAAGAAAAGAGGAAATAGATAACCTTTATGAGCAAAAAATGGAAGAACTTCAAAAAGTGGCAGGACTAACCGCAGAAGAAGCAAAAAAACAATTGCTTGCAGAGCTAGAAAAGCAGATTACAAATGAGCAAGCAACCATTATTAGGGAACAAGAGCAAAAAGCAAAAGAGACCGCAGACCGAAAAGCAAAAGAGTTAATTAGCTATGCTATTCAAAAATGTGCAGCAGACCATTCTCAAGAAACAACCGTATCGATTGTACCACTTCCTAACGATGATATGAAAGGAAGAATTATTGGTAGAGAGGGAAGAAATATAAAGGCATTAGAAACCTTAACAGGAATAGACTTGATTATTGATGATACACCAGAGGCTGTTGTCATTTCAGGTTTTGACCCATTAAGAAGAGAAGTAGCCAAAATTGCTCTTGAAAAATTAATAGATGATGGAAGAATTCATCCAGCGAAGATAGAAGAAATGGTAGAAAAGGCAAAAGAAGAATTAGAGCAAACCATTAAAGAAGAAGGAGAAAGGGCAGCTATGGAGGCAGGCGTGTTAGATTTACATCCAGATATTATTGCCTTACTTGGAAAACTAAGATATAGGACAAGTTATGGACAAAATGTTTTAAATCATTCCATAGAAGTTTCTAATTTGGCAAGAATTATGGCAGAAGAGATGGGATTAAACCCTAAAATAGCTAGAAGAGCAGGACTTCTTCATGATATTGGAAAAGCATTAGACCACGATATGGAAGGAACACACGTAGAAATAGGTGTAGAAATATTGAGAAAATATAAAGAAAATGATATTGTGATAAATGCAGTAGAAGCGCATCATGGAGATGTAGAGCCTTTAAGTTTAGAAGCCGTATTAGTACAAGCAGCAGATGCTATTTCAGCGTCTAGACCAGGTGCTAGAAGAGAAACGCTAGAAGCCTATATTAAAAGACTAGAAAAATTAGAAGAAATTGCAGATTCTTTTGATGGAGTAGAAAAATCATTTGCTATCCAAGCAGGACGAGAAGTAAGAATTATTGTAAAACCAGAGAAAATTTCTGATAGCAAAATGACATTACTTGCTAGAGATGTTGCTAAAAAAGTAGAAGAAGAAATGGATTATCCAGGACAAATAAAAGTCAACATCATTAGAGAGACAAGAGTAGTAGATTATGCTAAATAGTGCAATTTAGAGATGAACCTTAGGTGAACTTTAGGGACGTTCCTTAAAGTTCATTTTCTTTTCTTTGTAATAAAAAACTTGCATTTAAAAACTTAATAATAAACATTTACCTTAAATTATAAATAATAACTCTTTGAACTTTAAGGAACGTCCCTAAAGTTCAAAGAGTTAAAAGAAAAAAGCTTTAGATGGAAAAATATCTAAGGCTTTTTTCTTTGCAAATGTGTCCAAAACTTAAATTTTTCTAAAAAACCTTTCTTTTTTTGGAAATATATAATATAATAGGCTCATAAATTTATGCCAAGGAGGAAATCAAAATGAGTAGTAGTGGCAAAACAAGTAAACATGCAAAAAGTGATATGGAAAAAACAAAACAATATAAAATAAAGAAAAGTAAGAAAAATAAAAAGTCCTCAAATGATGAGGAAACAAAAGTAATGAAAAATGGAAAAACTTATCAAAAGGTAAAAAAACCAAAACAGAAAAAACATAAAGTTTTAAAAAGAGTAATTTTAGGTTTCTTTTTAGTTTGTTTAATATTGGTTATTATTGCACTAGGAATTGTAGCAGGCATCTTCTTTAGTGATAAATATGAGGTATCTAAAGATGTTTTAAGTATTGAAAAGAGAAATTCTACCGTAGTAGATGCAGATGGAAATGTAATTGCTACTTTAGCGGGAGAAGAAAACAGAAAACCAATTTCTTTAGATGAAATGCCAGAATACTTGCCACAAGCCTTTATTGCAATAGAGGACAAGAGATTTTATGAACATGGAGCAGTAGACTGGGGAAGAACCTTATATGCAGCATTTACTTATGTGGTAAATGGTGGAAAATCTTCTTTTGGCGGAAGTACCATTACACAACAATTAATTAAAAATTTATACGATGATGATGATAGAAGTGGTTTAGCAGGAATTGAGAGAAAAATTAGGGAGATGGCACGTGCTTATAACCTAGAAAAGGTTGCTTCCAAGGATGAAATATTAGAAACTTACTTAAATTATATTTATCTAGGTGGCTATAAAGATGGAATTGATGTAATGGGAGTAGAGGTAGCGTCTGAATACTATTTCTCTAAATCAGCAAAGGATTTGACTATTGCACAATCTGCTTTCTTAGCAGGAATTAATAATACACCAAATAGTTATTACCCATTTGACCCAGAAACAGATAATACAGAAAAAATACAAACAAGAACTAAAACGGTACTAACAGAAATGAAAGACCAAGGCAAAATATCAGAAGAAGAATATAATACAGCTGTAGCAGAAGTGGATGCAGGGTTAGGTTTCCAAAAAGGAAACGTAAGCAATGCAGTGAATTATTCTTACCATACATCCGCTGCTATTGAGCAAGTAATTGCCGATTTAATGGAACAAGAAGAAGATTTATCCTATAAAGCAGCAAAAGCAAGAGTATTTAGTAATGGATATACTATTTATACAACACAAAAAACAGAGATACAGAATACAATGGAAGCAGAATACAAAAAAGATACTTATGTGGTAAATGGTAGAGAAAAGAGAGATGGACAATTAATTAATACAGGGCACAGCCAATCTGCAATGGTCATTATAGACCATACAACGGGGCAAGTAGTTGGTACAATGGGGGCTTTAGGTTCAGATTCAGATGTTTCTGGCATGAATAGAGCCACACAAGGAAAAATACAGCCAGGCTCTTCATTTAAACCAATTGCTGTAATTGCTCCAGCACTAGAAGAAGGAATTATTACAGCAGCTACTGTATATGATGATACAAAAACAACCTTTGGAGGAAATTATAGTCCTAAAAATTCTGGAAGTTATAGAGGACTTCAAACTGTAAGAAATGCAATTGCACACTCTTCTAACGTAATTAATGTAAAAATTTTGGCAGAACTAGGAACCTCTAAATCTATAGAATTCTTGCATAATATTGGAGTGGAAAATGTAGGCGATAGTGCAGATTTATCTTTAGCTTTGGGAACACCAAGTGTAACTCCATTGGAGATGGCAGCAGCTTATGCAGCGATTGCAAACGATGGTGTCTATATAGAACCTACTTTCTATACAAAAGTAGAAGATAGCAATGGAAATACAGTAGTAGAGGCAACACAGGAAAGCAGAAGAGTAATGAGTGAGGACAATGCCTATATTCTAAAATCTATCTTAACAGCACCAGTAAAAAGTGGTACAGCTACAAACTGTACAATCTCTGGAATGGATGTAGCTGCTAAAACAGGTTCTACAGAAGAATATCGTGATAGATGGCTATGTGGATTTACGCCATATTATACTGCAGCTACTTGGTTTGGTTTTGATAACCCAGAAAGACCAAGGGGAGGAAATATAAGCAATAGCAGTAATACAGCATCTATTATTTGGATAACGATTATGAGAAATATTCATAAAGGTTTGCCAAGTGCATCTTTCCAGAAAACGAATAATATTGTATCTGCAACTATTTGCTTGGATTCTGGAAAAGTAGCCACTTCTTCTTGTAGTAGAACTACTTCAGAAATATTTGTAAAAGGAACTGTACCAGGTGCTTGTGAAGGACATCAAAAGCTAAAAATTTGTACCGATACAGGAAAAATTGCTAATGAATATTGTCCAAATGTAGAAGAAAAAACATATTTAGTAAAACCAGAAAAAGAAAATACAAAATTATGGTCAACACCGGATGGAGGAAAATATAATATTCCAACAGAGACTTGTACAACGCATACTGCACCTGAAAAGGTAAAAGTACCAAATGTACTAGGAAAAACAGAAGCACAAGCTAAAAAAGCTTTAGAAGATTTAGGACTAAAGGTACAAACAAAATATGATAATGATAGTAGTGAAGATAATGGAGTAGTATTAGCACAAAGTCAAAAAGAGGGAGCAGAAGTAGAAAAAGGAGCAACTATTACCATTACAATTAATCGAAAACAGAGCAATACACAATCGAATACACAAAGCAATAATACAGTAAATAAAACGAATACACAATCGAATAGTGTAGTAGGTGGTGGAGGAACAACAGGTGGAGACAAAACCAATACGAATGATGATAATACTTAAAATAAAGAAAGGAAAGAAATATGCAAATTACTTTATATAATACCTTAACCAAAAGGAAAGAAAATTTTGAACCATTACAGAAAGAAGCAGTACGAATTTATACATGTGGTCCAACCGTATATAGCTATGCACATATCGGTAATTTTAGGACATATGTATTTATGGATAATTTAAGAAGAACTTTAGAGTATAATGGCTATACTCTAAAACATGTAATGAACATTACAGATGTAGGGCATTTAGAGTCTGATGCAGATGAGGGAGAAGACAAAATGGAAAAAGCAGCTAGAAAAGAGAATAAAGACCCTTATGAAATTGCAAAATTTTATGCAGACATATTTTTTAAAGATATGGGAAGACTAAATATAGAAAAGCCAGAAATCATTGCAAAAGCAACAGACCACATTCCAGAAATGATGTCTTTTGTAGAAGAATTAATCAAAAATGGATATGCTTATGAAACATCAAGAGCTATCTATTTTGATATTTCTAAATTAGATAAGTATCCGGTTCTATCTAATCGTAAGTTAGATGATCAAATTGCAGGAGCTAGAGTAGAAGTAGATCCAGAAAAAAGAAATCCTTATGATTTTGCTGTGTGGATTAAAGCACCAGAAAACCATATTATGAAATGGGAAAGCCCTTGGGGACTATCTTATCCAGGCTGGCATTTGGAATGCTCTGCCATGAGTAGAAAATATTTAGGAGATGTTTTCGATATTCATACTGGTGGCGTAGACCACATTCCAACCCATCACGAAAATGAAATTGCACAGAGTAAAGGATGCACAGGAAAAGTACCAGCTAAAATATGGATGCATGTAGAATTTTTACAAGTGGATGGCGGAAAAATGTCTAAAAGCTTGGGAAATACATACACATTGGACCAATTACAAGAAAAAGGAATAGAACCATTAGCTTTTAAACTATTCTGCTATACAGCCCATTATAGAACAAAACTAAATTTCACATTTGATAGTGCACTTTCTACACAAAAAGCATTAAATCGTTTAAGAGAAGCCTATGTAAAACACGAAGAAGCACCAAAAGGAAAAATAGAAGAAAGCAAAATACAATCCTACAAAGAACGCTTTTTAGAAGCAATTAATGATGATTTAAATATGCCACTTGCTATGGGAGTGGTGTGGGAGATTGCTAGAAACGAAGTAAAGGCAAAAGAATGGGCAGACTTATTATTAGAGTTAGATAAAGTATTAGCCTTAGATTTAAAAAATAGCAAAGCCTATTTAGAAACAGAAAGAAAAATAGAATTACCAGAAGAAATTCAAAAAATGATAGAAGAAAGAAAAATAGCAAGAGAAAATAAAGATTGGGCAAAATCAGATGATTTAAGAGAAAAGATAGAGCAAGCTGGATATAGCGTGAAAGATACAAAAGAAGGTATGACAGTAGAAAAGGCATAATTCTTTTAGCAAAGCACGTGCATGGAGAAAGGAATGAAAAGGAAAATGGCAAAAGAAGAAAAAAATATAGAAAATAGTAACTTCTTTAAAAAAGTTTGGATATGTATTACGGACTTTGAAAAATATCCAGAACTTGCTGCACAAAAAGGAACAAAAACATTAATTTATATTGCAATCTTAATGGCAATTTTCTCACTAGTAGTAACTATAATGAATACGTTTCAATTTTCTAATCAAATAGAGGAGGCAGTAACCTATTTTCAGGAAGAAATACCAGATTTAAATTTAGAAAATGGAATATTAACAGTAGACCAAGAAAATCCTATCATCATAGAAAATGAAGAAAGCGTGATTCCTCTTATTATTATTGATACGAATGCGGAAATTACAGAAGAGCAAAGAGAAGAATATCGCAGTAAAATGCAAACTGTAGAGAATGCCTTATTATTCTTAAGAGAAAATGTAAGTATAAAAACAGCAGCCACAGATGGAATCCTAGAATATTCTTACCAAACGCTAATGGAGCAATATGGTATAGAAAAATTAGATAAAGAGAGCATGATTAGCTATGTAAGTGGTAATAATAGAAATGTAATACTAGTAAGTACAGGAATGATGACTTTTATTTATTCTTTTATGGTATATATGGTAAGTGTGTTAATGGACGCCTTTCTGTTAGGTATAGTAGCCTATGTAACTGCAATGGTATTACGTCTTCGTTTAAAATTTAGTGCTATGTGTAATATGGCTGCCTATAGCCTAACTTTACCAATTTTATTAAATTTGGGTTATATTATTTTAAATATGCTAACTGGTTTTGAAATGAAATATTTTGAAATTATGTATATTGGTATTGCCTATATTTATATAGTGGCAGCCATTATGATGATAAAGTCTGATGTGATGAAAAAAAGGCAAGAACTTGCTCAAATTATAGAAGAACAAGCTAGGGTAAAACAAGAAATGGATAGACAAAAAGAGGAAGAAGAAAGACAAAAGGAAGAACAAAGAAGAGAGGAAGAAAAACGTAAGAAGAAGGAAGAAGAAAAGAAAAAAGAACAAGAAAAAGAAAAAAAGGAAAAACCTGTGGGAGAAGAACCACAAGGAGAAAATGGATAATGGAAAGAAAGGGATTAACAGTCTATGAGTCATGAGAAAGAAAAAGATAAGATAGAGGACGAAAAAGCAAAAAATAAAAAGAAAAACAAAAAATATACCATTTTAATGGTTATTTTAACTATTTTGTTCTTACTATTAGCTGGCATTTTGGCTTACATGGTTCTACAAGGAAATACAGCAGAAGATAGAGAAATTGCCTATACAGATTTAATTAAACAAATAACAGATGGGGAAGTAGAAAAGGTAGAAATGACAGTAGGTAGTACCACTGTCAAAGTAAAATTAAAAGATGTGGAAGAAGAAAAAACAGCAATTGTTCCTAATACACAAGCTTTTATAGAGTTAGTACAAGACAAAGTAGCAGAAGGAAATAACATAGAGCTAATACAAAATCCACAAAATGTGATATTGCTTATTTTAGATAGATTGTACAGTATTTTGCCAATGCTTTTAATTGTTGTATTATTTGTATTAGTACTTAAAATGCAAGGATTAGGAGAAAAAGGAAAAGTATATGATAGTGAAGCAGTAAAAGAAAAAATAAAATTTGACGATGTAGCAGGATTAGATGAAGAAAAACATGAAATGATGGAAATTGTACAATTTCTAAAAGAACCAAAAAAATTCAATGAAATGGGAGCAAAAATACCAAGAGGTGTGTTACTATACGGAAAACCTGGTACAGGAAAAACTTTAATTGCAAAAGCAATTGCAGGAGAAGCAGGTGTTCCTTTTATTTCTATGAGTGGATCAGAATTTATAGAAATGTTTGCTGGACTAGGAGCTTCTCGTGTAAGAAAATTATTTGAAAAAGCAAGAAAAGTAGCACCATGTATTGTATTTATTGATGAAATAGATGCTATTGGTTCCAGAAGAAGTAATGGAAGTGGAGCAGAAACAGAAAATAATCAAACATTAAATCAGCTATTAGTAGAGATGGATGGATTCGATACAGAAGAAACTATTATTGTACTTGCTGCAACCAACCGACCAGAAATGCTAGATAAAGCCCTTTTAAGACCAGGAAGATTTGATAGACAAATTACAATACCAGTTCCAGATTTAAGAGGAAGAGAACAAATTTTACAGATACATGCCAAAGGCAAAAAGCTTGCACAAGATATCAATTTAAAAAGTATCGCAGAAGATACAGCAGGTTTTACAGGGGCAGAATTAGCTAATATTTTAAATGAGGCTGCTATTATTGCTACAACAAATAAGCATGAAGAAATAGAAAAAACAGACTTAGAAGAAGCTGTAAAAAAAGTAACAGTAGGACTTCAAAAAACAAGTAGAGTGATATCCGATAAGGATAAAAAATTAACAGCATACCACGAAGCAGGACATGCCATTGTTAGTAGATATTTAGAAACACAAGAACCAGTAAAAGAAATATCTATTATCCCAAGAGGCGTAGCTGGCGGGTATACTATGTACAAAACAAACGAAGACAAAAATTATATTGCCAAAACAGAAATGCTAGAACGTTTGGTAGTTTTATTAGGTGGACGAGCAGCAGAAAAAATAGCTTTAAATGATATCTCCACCGGAGCTAGTAACGATATAGAAGTGGCAACCAAAATAGCAAAAGACATGGTAACTGTTTATGGAATGAGTGATGTAGTAGGAACCATTTTTATCAATGTAGAAAAAGAACCATATGAACTAGAATTATTAGGAGACAAATTCAGCAATGCGATTGGAGCAGAAGTAAAACTATTATTAGATAATGCTTATCAAAAAGCACAAAGTATTTTACGAGAACATATGGATAAATTACAAGCTATCGCAGAAGAATTACTAAAAAAAGAAGTGCTAACAGCAGAAGACTTCGAAAAATTCTTTGAACTTTAGGGACGTTCCTTAAAGTTCAAAGAATTTAGCTACAATTTTTAGGGACAATTCTTAAATTGTTCATTGGAAGGTAGGAGTTGTTATTAAATTGAAATTGAACTTTAAGGAACGTCCCTAAAGTTCAATTTTTTTCCCATTTAAGTAATCTAAAATACCACTAGGTGTAGTAAAGCGAAAAATAAGGCAATAACTACACAAATTTTGCGTTTTTTGACCAAATTTTTTATTTACTAAATGATTTCCATATTTCTCGTCACCTAGAATAGGAAAACCAATATGCGCCATATGTGCTCTAATTTGGTGGGTGCGCCCAGTCTCTATAGAAATATCCAAAAGGGAAGTATTTTGTTTTTTGTCTTCTTTTAGTACTGTATAAGAAGTAACAATTGGTCTATATCCTTTTTTAGGTGTATCGGAAATATAGACCATAGATTTTTTAGCATCTTTAAATAAATAGGCATGCAAAGTATCTTTCTTTTTTGGCAGAATGCCATAAACCATTGCTGAATAGTGTTTTTCTATTTCGTGTTGTTTAAATTTTGTCTCTAAGATAGAAAGGCTATCCTCATCTTTTGCAAATAAAACAAGTCCAGTTGTATTTCTATCAATTCTATGGCATGGTTCTAAATAGGAGAAAGAAAATTGAGATTGCAAATAAGAAGTCATAGAATTTTCTCCTACCACTTCTATACCAGCTGGCTTGTTAGCTACTAAAATATTATCATCTTCATAAATTACCCTAATTTCTTTTAAAAAAGGAAATAAGAATTCGTCAGAAATATAAACTTGTAGCGTATCTCCTAGATGTAGAGTAATATTTTCATGAATCTTTTTACCATTTACACGGATATCCTTTTGGCGTAGTGCTTTGTAAAAAGTACCAGAGCTCATAGAAGGATATAAATCCGATAAAAAAGTATGTAATTTTCTTTGATTATATTTTTCATTTACTACTAAATTTTTCATATATCCATTATATAAGATAAAATTTAAAAAATCAATTGCATTTTTAGAAGAGATATGCTAGAATTAGAAAATAAATAACATCTGCACGATATAATCTGTAAAAAAGAAAGGGAAGGAAATAAAAATGGAAATCGTAAAATATGTATTATTAGGAATATATGTCATTGTTTGTATTGCTCTAATTATTGTAGCAACTATACAAACAAAGGACAAAGGTGGCGCATCTGAAACAATTATGGGTTCTTCTACCAATAATTTTTATGAAAAGAATAAAGGAAGAACAAGAGAAGGAAGACTAAAAAGAATGACCGTTATATTAGGTATTGCTTTTGTAGTTTTATCAGTAGTAGTAGGAATTTTGTATGCAATTTAAATAGAAGGATAAAATAAGGATGTGGCAAAAATATTATGCTACATCTTTTTGTTTGAAAAAGTATAGGAGTGAATATGGAAGAAAGAGAAAAGTTAATTTTAGATTTTATGAAAGAGGAACAATATGTTCCTATGAAAGCAAAGGAAATAGCTTTGTTTTTAGAAGTACCAAAACAAGAGTATAGAGAATTTACCTTGGTACTGGATAGATTAGAAAAACAATATTTTATACAAAAAAGCAGGAAAGGTAAATATAGTTTAATAGATGAAACAAGGTACAAAAAAGGAATTTTTCGTGCCAATGAAAAAGGCTTTGGATTTGTAAAGATAAATGATGACGAAGAAGTGCATATTGCGAGAAATCAAACCAATGGAGCATTAAATGAGGATGAAGTGTTAGTAGAAATCTTGAAAGAGACAAAAAATAAAAATAGGGAAGGAAGAGTTGTTTCTATTTTAAAACATGCTAAAACTACCTTAGTTGGAACTTTCCAAAATCATAAAACTTTCGGATTTGTAGTACCAGATGATAGAAAGTTTGGAACCGATATTTACATTCCTAAAAAATATTTTCATGGTGCTCATACTAGAGACAAAGTAGTTGTAGAATTAACTGTATTTGTGGAACAAGGAAAGTCAGCAGAAGGAAAAATCATAGAGGTGCTAGGAAAAACAGATGAAACAGGAGTGGACATGCTTTCTTTAGTGAAAGAATATAGCCTTCCTTACGAATTTCCTAAACCTGTTTTAGAAGAGGCAAAGGCAATCAAAGAGCAAATTCTAAAAAAAGAAATTCCACGTCGATTAGACTTAAGAAATAAAGAAATATTTACCATAGATGGAGAAGATGCCAAAGATTTAGATGATGCTGTTTTTGTAGAAGAATTGGAAAACGGAAATTATCGCTTAGGCGTATGTATTGCAGATGTTAGCTATTATGTGAAAGAAAATTCTAAACTAGATAAAGAGGCCTTTATACGTGGTACTAGTGTCTATATGTTGGACAGGGTGATTCCTATGCTTCCAAAAGAACTTTCTAATGGTGTGTGCAGTTTAAATGCAGGAAAAGATAGATTGGCTTTAAGTGTCATTATGGAAATAGATAAACAGGGTAAGGTGGTATCCTCTGATATACAAAAAGCCATTATTTGTGTTACGAAGAGAATGAGTTATCATGAAGTATCTATTTTACTAGATAGTATAGAAGGAAAAGAAATTACAAAAGAACAAGAAAAGATAGTAGAAGATAACAAAAATTACCTTGCACATTTTGAAAGAATGGCAAAATGCGCGAAAATACTAAAGATAAGAAGAGAAAAACAAGGAAGTTTAAATTTGGAACTTCCGGAGAGCAAATTACTGTTGGATGAAAATGGTTATGTGTTAGATATAAAACCATATGAGCTTACTTTTGCCAATGAAATTATAGAACAATTTATGCTAACCGCCAATGAGACTGTGGCAGAACAATTCTATTGGTTAGAAGCTCCTTTCATTTACAGAGTGCATGAAGAACCGGACGAAGATAAAATAAAAGAATTAAATACCTTTTTATATAACTTAGGATATCGTGTAAAAGCTTCCAAGGATAATATTCATCCTAAAGCTTTTGCAGAAGTGTTAGATAAAATAAAAGGAAAAGAAGAAGAAAAGGTAATTTCTCATTTTATACTACGCACATTAAAAGTGGCAAGATATGAAAGTGAAAATAAAGGACATTTTGGTATTGCAAGTAAATGTTATTGCCATTTTACTTCTCCTATTCGTAGATATCCAGATTTATTTATTCATAGAATCATTTCTCATTATATAGATAAGGACTATTCTGTAGAAGAAGAGTGGAAAGAGAAAGAAGAGGCGTTAGCTATTAAGGCAGCAGAGCAGTCTTCAGAATGTGAAAAGGTAGCAAAAGAAGTAGAGAGAGAAAGTGTAGATATGAAGATGGCAGAATATATGGAAGGGAAAATAGGCGAAATTTATGAGGGAATTGTTTCTTCTATTACTTCTTTTGGTATGTTTGTAGAATTAGAAAATACCGTAGAGGGATTAATTCGCTTTGAACATATGGGAGAAGATTACTTCTTCTATGACGAAAACAGAAAAATGCTAATAGGAGAAAGAACAAAGAAAGCGTACCATATAGGAGATAAAGTAACCATTCGAGTAATAGATGCTAATAAAGAATTAAGGAGAATAGATTTTGAATTAGTAGAAAATCCACTATAGCGAACAAAATAAAAATATAGAAAAGGAGCATTGCAAGTAAAAAAGTTGGCAATGTTCTTTTTATTTGTTTCGTAAAAATAATTTATTGATGTTATTTTTCAAATTTTATTTGGAGAAGTGGGTAGCGAGAGAATCACAAAAGATTTTTTAAGTAGTATTTTAGAAGAGCCAATAGAAGAAATTAATTTAGACGAAAATATAGTACTAAGAAGAGAATATTTAAAAGGAAAAATGGGAGTAGTAGATGTACTAGCAAAAATAAATGAAAAAGAGTATTGTCATATAGAGATGCAAGTAGGAGAAAATAACCACATAAAGGAAAGACTGTTATATTATTGGTCAAGACGATATGCAAAAACGATAAAAGAGAGTGAGGAATATCAAGCATTAAAAAGAACCATATCTATATTAATTACAGATTTTGAAGTAAAAGGCTTGGAAGACTTAAGAATGCATAGTAAATGGAAGATAATCGAAGAAAATGGCGGAAAACACGTGTTGACAAATGATTTAGAGTTACATATAATAGAATTACCGAAAGTAAAGAAAATGCAGGAAACGAAAGAAAATAGCAAGTTACTAAAATGGCTAAAATTCCTAGAAAATCCTGAAAGTGAAGAGGTGGAAATATATATGAAGGAAAATGTAAATATGAAAGAAGCAAGAACAAAACTAGAGGGAATAAGCGAGGATAAAAGACTGCAGAGAATAGCAGAACTAAGAGAAAAAGCTATATTAGATGAAAAAGAGGCAAAATATACAGGGTATATGAACGGACTAGAAGAAGGTAGAAAAAGCATAGAACAAATTGTTCGAAGAATGAAAAAAGCCAATTTTAGCATAGATACCATTAAAGAGATGACAGGTCTAACAGAAGAAGAGATAGAAAAAATATAAAAGAAAGCCGAAATTCGTTATAAAGGACAAATAAAGCAAAAAAATCCACTATAGCGAACAAAATAATACAAAATCCGCTATAGGAGACAAAAACATCGTAAATTTATAAAAAATACGATGTTTTATTTTTGCAGAAAAACAACAATAAAACAACTAATTAGTTTAAAATTTTACATAAAATTATCAAAAAAAGGAAAAATCTGTTGAAAAAAAAATAAGGTAATGCTATAATGAAAAAGGCTAAAAAATATAACAAAGTTACATAAAGTGCATATTAGCTAAAGTGGAAAAATCGAAAAGGGGGAAAACACATGTATCAACATGTAATTAAAAGATTATTTGACTTTATTTTAGCATTAGTTTTATTAATTCTTGCAGCAATACCAATGGCAATTGTAGCTATCTGTATAAAAATAGAAGATGGCGGACCAGTAATTTATAAGTCTAAAAGAATGGGAAAGGGCTGCAAAGTTTTTAATACATATAAATTTAGATCTATGAAAGTAAATCGTGAAGAATTACATAGCAATTTGACGCATGAACAAATGGTGACAAAAGTAGGTAAATTTATTCGCAAAACAAGTCTAGATGAATTACCACAATTAATTAATATTTTAAAAGGAGAAATGAGTTTTATTGGACCAAGACCATGGATTCCAGATTATTATGAATGGTTTACGCCAGAACAAAAAAGAAGAAGTGATGTGTTGCCAGGTATTTCTGGTTTGGCACAAGTAAAAGGAAGAAATGGTATCAATATATTCAAAAAAATAGAATATGATTTATATTACGTAGATCATATTAGCTTTGTATTGGATATAAAATTAGTAATAGAAACGGTAGTGCAAGTGTTTAAGAAAACAAATGCTGAGATTTCTGAGCAAGGAATTAAAGAAGAAATACGAGAATTGCAAGAACAAGCAGCATATACAAAAGTAGGATAAGGAGAGGAATAAACAAAATGAAAATAATGATGATAGCTCCCAAAACAAGTACCTTTATCAATTTTAGAGGAGATTTAATGAAGGCTATTTCAGAAAAAGAAAACGAAATTGTAGCCGTTTGTCCAGAAGGGGGATTTGAAGATACTTTAAAGGAATTAGGAGCAAGATGTGTACTAATTTCTTTAAAGAAAAATTCTACTACTATTTTGGATAATCTAGCGTATTTAAACCATTTAACAGAAATTATTAAACAAGAAAAACCAGATAAAATCTTTGCTTATACCATAAAACCAGTTATATTTGGTTCTATTGCAGCAAAAAGAGCAAAAGTAAAAGAAATGTATTCCATGATAACAGGTCTTGGATATGTATATGCTGTAGAATCTTTTAAAACAAAAATTCTACAGCTAATTTGCGGAATAGGGTATAAAATAGCATTTAAATATAACAAGAAAGTCATTTTTCAAAATAAAGATGATATAGAAGAGTTTGTACAAAGAAAATATTTAAAGAAAGAAAAATGTGAGTTAGTAGATGGCTCTGGAGTGAATATGGATAGATTTAAGAGAAATCCATTGCCAGAAGGAAATACTTTTTTAATGGTATCTCGTATTTTAAAACAAAAAGGTGTTAGAGAATATTTTGAGGCTGCTAAGATAGTAAAAGAGAAATATCCAGACACGAAATTTTTATATGTAGGAGCAGAGGACAAGACACAATTAGCTTTAAACTTAGATGAAGTAAGGAGCGAATTCTTAGATTCTGGAATTATTGATTATTGTGGAGAATCCAATGATGTACCATCTTACATTGCAAAATCTACTTGTTTCGTATTACCTTCTTATTATAGAGAAGGAGTGCCTAGGACACTTTTAGAAGCACTTGCTATGGGAAGGCCAATACTTACAACAGATACGGTTGGTTGTAGAGAAACTGTAAAAGAAGGAGTAAATGGATTTTTTGTACCTGTAAAAGATAGCAAGGCTTTAGCAGAAAAAATGATATATATGATAGAACATAGAGAAGAATTAGAAAAAATGTCTGATGCAAGCTATAACTATTGTAAAGAAAGATTTGATGTAAATATTATTAATAAAAGAATGTTAGAAATTATGGAAATATAAAAATAGGAATAGACATTTTGGGGAAACAATGATAAGATACAAATACAAAATAAAAGGAAAGAGGAATGGATGAAGATGATAAAAATAGCAGTAGCAGGAACAGGATATGTAGGATTAGTAGCAGGAGTATGTTTTGCAGAAAAAGGACATGATGTAACCTGTGTGGATGTGGATGAAAACAAAGTAAAAATTATGAGGGAAGGAAAATCCCCTATTTATGAAGAAGGACTAGAAGAGTTAATGCAAAAAAACATTGCAGCAGGGAGATTACATTTTACGACAGATTACAAAATAGCATATAAGGATGCAGATGCTATATTCATAGGAGTAGGAACACCAGAACAACCAGATGGGTCTGCAAATTTATCTTATGTAGCAACTGTTTCTAGACAAATAGCAGAATCTATTGAAAAAGATTGTTTAGTAGTAGTAAAATCTACAGTTCCAGTAGGAACAAATGATAAAGTAGAACAATTTATTAAGGATTCTTTAGTAAATGATGTAAAAGTAGAAGTAGCAAGTAACCCAGAATTTTTAGCACAAGGACATGCTGTAAGAGATACATTAGAGGCAAAAAGAATTGTAATAGGAACCAATAGTAAAGAAGCAGAAGAGTTATTAATGAAAATATATGAACCATTTAAACTTCCTATTGTTTCTGTAAATAGAAGAAGCGCAGAAATGATTAAGTATGCATCCAATGACTTTTTAGCATTAAAAATTTCATATATGAATGATATCGCAAACCTTTGTGAATTAGTAGGAGCTAATATTGAAGATGTAGCAAAAGGTATGAGTTATGATCCAAGAATAGGGGCAAGTTTCTTACATGCTGGAATTGGCTATGGAGGAAGTTGCTTCCCAAAAGATACAAAAGCATTGAGTTATTTAGCAAAACAAAATGGCTATACTTTAAGAACAGTACAAGCTGCTGTGGATGTAAATAAAACTCAAAAAACAAAATTATATAGAAAAGCATGTGATAGATTAATTACTTTTGACCATTTAAAAGTAGCTGTGTTAGGACTTGCTTTTAAAGCAGGAACAGATGACTTAAGAGAAGCTCCATCTTTAGACAATGTAGCTTTATTACTAGAACAAGGAGCAGATATTTATGCTTATGACCCAGTAGCAATGGATAACTTTAAAAAGAAATATCCAACACAAATTCATTATGTAGAAAAACCAGAAGAAGCTTTAGAAAAAGCGAATGTATGCTTTATCTTTACAGAGTGGGATGAGATAAAATCTATTAAGCCAGAAACTTACAAAAAGCTTATGAGAACACCACTTGTATATGATGGAAGAAATATTTATGAATTAGAAGATATGAAAGAAGCAGGAATAGAATACTATTCGATAGGAAGATAATAAAAGGAGAAGAATAGTCTATGAAGGAAGAAAGTAAAAGGATTTATTGGATAGACGCCGCAAAAATTATAGCAATGTTTTTAATTGTTTTATCTCATACTATAGCATATTCTGAACAATTGCAATGGTTATATAAATATGTAAGTTCTTTTCATGTGGTATTATTTTTTACAATATCAGGACTTACTTTTTATACAAAAAAATATCATAACTACAAAGAGTTTTTTATAAAAAAATTTAAAAGTATTATGGTTCCTTATTTTGTCTTTGCAGTATTATTTCTAATTCCATTATATATGTTTGGAAATAGTGCAGCACAAGATTTGGGAAGGACAGATATTGATATAGGTGTAACAAAGTCAATTGTTGGAATATTTTATGGAAATGGTCACGATAATTATTTAAGACAAAATTCAGCACTTTGGTTTCTGCCATGTCTATTTGTTGTAGAAAACGTATATTACTTTATAGAAAAATTAAAAACAAAGAAAAAATATCTGATAGCAATGATAGGTTCTTTAATTATTGGAGCACTAGATTATTACTTTTTACCAATCAGACTTCCATGGGGATTAGATATAGGCTTTGTGATGATTTTCTTTTTTACAATAGGAAAACTACTAATGAATTATGATGACCAGAAAGAAAAACAAATCCTTAAAAATAGAAAAATACAAATTGTATTATCCATATGTTTTATTATAATAGGGTTAATACTACAAAGTTTTAATGATAGAGTAATGTATATGCATAATCAATATGGAAATTATGGACTTTTTATAATTTCAGCATTTTTTAGTACGGTTGGATATATATACTTTATAAAGAATATTCCTTATAGTAAATTTTTACAGTACGCAGGGCAAAGGACAATGTCTATATTGATATTTCATAAATTAATAGTTGTTTTATTTCAAACAAAAATAAAGCCAATAGCTAACTTACTTAATGAAAGTCCATCATTCTTGGTGGAATTACTTACAGCCTTAGCAATAGTATTTGTTTCCATAGTTTTATCTCTGATAGTAGATAAAATAATTAGTAAAGTTTGTCCAGAACTATTAGGTGAAAAGCGAGAAAGGAAAAGTGTAAAATGAAAACGTATTTAATAACAGGTGGAGCAGGATTTATAGGGTCTCATTTAACAGATAAGCTACTAACAGAAGGAAATAAAGTAATTGTAATAGATAATTTTAATGATTTTTATAATCCAGCAATTAAAGAAAATAATATAAAACATAATTTAAATAATCCAAACTATAAATTAGAAAGAATTGATATTAGAAATCAAAATGATGTAAATAGAGTCTTCACAGAAAATAAGATAGACAATATTATGCATTTAGCTGCAGTGGCAGGAGTAAGACCTTCTATAGAGAATCCAATACTTTATCAAGAAGTAAATTGTTTAGGAAGTCAAATTATACTAGAAGCAATGAAGAAATATGATGTAAAAAATATAGTATTTGCTTCTTCTAGCTCTGTATATGGCAACACAAAAACAGTACCTTTTAAAGAAACAGATATTGTAGATTATGCTATTAGTCCTTATGCAGCAACAAAAAAAGCAAATGAAGTAATGACCCATGTATACCATAAATTATTTGGATTTAATGTTATTATGCTTAGATTTTTTACAGTGTATGGGGAAAGACAAAGACCGGATTTAGCAATTAATAAATTTACAAGACTTATTATGGAAGGAAAACCAATTCCTGTATTTGGAGATGGGACAACTTCTCGAGATTATACATATGTAAAAGATATTATTGATGGTATTACAAAATCTTTAAATTATATAGAGACACATGAAGATGTTTATGAAATACTAAATTTAGGAGAATCTGAGCCAATTACATTAAACCAAATGATTGAAACAATCGAAGGAGCTGTGGGGAAAAAGGCAATTATAGATAGAAAGCCAATGCAGCCAGGAGATGTAAATAGGACTTATGCAGATATTACAAAAGCAAAACAACTAATAGGATATGCGCCTAAAACGTCTTTTAAAGAAGGAATACAAAATTTTGTAAATTGGTATAAAGATAATAAAAATTTATATGAGTAATAACGGAGTTATAGTATGGAAGAAAACAGAAAAAAAATAGTACATTTAATAAATGATATAGCTATTGGGGGAGGAGCCCAAAAAATGCTATATAATATTACAAAATATGCAGATTTAAATAAATTTGAGATTTCTGTAATTTCTTTATTGCCATTAGATGACTATAAAGAAGAACTAGAGAAAAATGGCATGAAAGTAATAGTTATGAATGTAAAAAAACATCCATTTAAAACGATAAGAAATATCATTAACATTTTAAAACAAACAGATACTTTATTCTGTTGGATGTATGCATCTAATTTGGTTGGTTATATATGTGGAAGACTATCAAAAGTGTCAATTATAAATTTTGGAATTAGACACTCTGATGTAGGGAAAGATATGATGAAACTTTCAGGAAGGATTGTAAATAAATTAGGAGCTTGGTGTAGTCATAGTAAATATGTTACAAATGTAATTTATAATGGAGAGAAAGCTAAAAAAGTTCATGAGCAGCTAGGGTATGATACAAAAAAATCGAAAGTAATTATTAATGGATGTGATACGGAAAAATTTAAATATGATAAAGAAGCAAGAAAAAGAATTTTGAAGGAAGATAGTCATCTGAAAAATGATGCTATTTGGATTATTTCAGCTACACGATATCATAAAATAAAAAATATTCCTGTTTTTTTAGAAGCCATAAAATTAGTAAAAAAACAGATTGATAATATTCAAGTGTTTATGTGTGGAAAAGGATTAGATGAAAATAACCAAGAATTAGTAGAATGCATTCAAAAAAATCAATTAGTCTTAAATCAGGATATTTTCTTAAAAGGGTTGGTAAACAATTTGCCAGAATTATTCTCAGCATGTGATTTATATGTATTGCATTCTGGTGCAGAAGCGTTTCCTAATACATTATTAGAGGCTATGGCTTGTGAAATAGAGTGTGTTGCAACAAATGCAGGAGATGTAGAAAAGATACATCCAAATAAAAATAATATAGTGCCTGTAGGAGAAGTAGATAGTTTGTCAAAAAAAATAATAGAAGTAATAAGAGTTAACAATAAGAATAGACATCCTGAATATAGAAACGTGGTACAACAAAAGTTTTCCATAAGAAACGTGGTAAAAAATTATGAAAGATATTATTAAGGAGAAGTAGTATATGGTAAGAGTTTTGCATATTATAGGTAAAATGAATACGGGTGGGGCAGAAACTTTTATTATGAATGTATACAGAAATATTGATAGAAATAAAGTTCAATTTGACTTTGTAGTACATACAAATAAAAAATGCGATTATGATGATGAAATTGAAAGGTTAGGAGGAAAAATATATAGAATTCTACCCTTGTCAAAACATCCAATAAAGAATATGTTAGAATTGAGACAAATATTAAAACAAAGTACATATAGAATAATACATAGACATACCAATTCTTCTATGATAGTGACGGATTTGATAGTTGCAAAAATATCAGGCATAAAAAAAATTATTGTTCATTCACATAGTACAAATGCAAAAAATTCATTTTTACATAAGTTATTTAGACCTCTTATGCGTAAACTAGCAGATATAAAATACGCATGTAGCCAAGAAGCAGGAGAATGGTTATTTGGTAAAAAGCAAAAATTTGAAATAATTACTAACGGAATAGATATAAAACAATATCAATATAATAAAGAAATAAGAAATGAAGTAAGAAAAGAATTGGGTATCAAAGAAAATGAAGTGCTAGTAGGGCATGTTGGACGATTCAATGAAGTTAAAAATCATGAATTTTTGATTGATATTTTTTATGAATTGCAAAAAGATATAAATGCAAAATTAGTGTTAGTAGGAAAGGGAGATTTACAAGAAAAAATAAAAGAAAAAGTACACCAATTGGGAATAGAAGACAAGGTTATTTTTTTAGGAATAAGAAAAGATGTAAACAGGATACTACAAGCTATGGATATTTTTTTGTTTCCATCTTTATATGAAGGATTACCACTAACATTAATAGAAGCACAAGCGGCAGGGCTTAAAATATTGGCATCAGATACAATTACAAAACAATGTAACCTTACAGGGAATATAACTTTCCTTAGCCTGAAAGGAAATGCAGACTTTTGGAAGAAAGAATTGTTACATATATTAGAAAATAATAATAGAACAGGGGATATAAGTGCTTTATATGAAAATGGATTTGATGCAATGCAAACAGCACAGAAATTACAAAAAATGTATTTAGATGAATAAAGGAGTAATTGTGGGAAGCATGGTTTTGTTCAAAAGAAATAAGATTGCATTAAATAATTTTTTAATAGCGTTAATATTAGGAAGTAAAATTATATCCGATACGGTAGGTCTTGGATTAATAATTTTAATTGGAGCAATCATCTTATTAGTTATTAATAATTTTGAAAAGAAAGTTAAGACGAGATATATTTTATGTGATATATTTTTGATTTTAATAGGTTTATATTTTTTTATAGATTACCAAATATATGGGGGAAATATATATAAAAATAACTATTTAAGTACATTTATTATATATATATGCATCTCTGTGGTTTATGTTAGATCTGAAATTCAAGTAGATAAAATGGCTAATATCTTAATACTAATATATATTCTATGTTCTCCATTATTTCTAACAAAAAATTTCGAAAGAACCGATTCGGGAACCTTAATGAATTTTAGTTATGATATATTGCCACTTATTATCACTATCATTTTAAAAATTTTATTTTTAAAGGTACAGAAAAAAAAGGAATGGTTTTTAATAGTTTTAACGTTACCATACCTATATTTCATATTTACTTATTCCTCCAGAAATATATACATTGCTAGTATTTTTTGTTTAGTTATATGCTTAATAATGAAAAAGAAAATAATTGCAAAGATACTAATCCTATTAGTGATATCTATGGTATTAATTGTTGTATTCCAAAATGCATTAGATATATTATATACAATACAAGGAGAATTAATGAAATATGATTTATCATTTAAAATTATAGATAAAAATATAACGTTAATAGAAGAAGATAATATTACTAACGGAAGAGATGCAACATATAAAAAAGCAATTAATGAAATAAAAGAAGAACCAATTACTGGTAGAGGAATAGGAAGTTTTAATGAAAAATATGGAACATATCCACATAATTTTATTTTACAAATGTTATATGAAGGTGGAATAATATTATTAATTATTTTTAGTGTACCAATATTATATGGTGGATATGCTATGATATTGAAAAAAAATATCTCAAAACAAGATCAATTTATGTTAGTATTTTTATTTTGCAATGCAATTATTAGATTGCTCATTTCATATGAGTATTGGAGAGAAATGTATTTTTGGATGTATATAGCATTATCTTTATGTATATTAGCAACAAATAGAAAAAAAGAGGGAGTTTAAATGATAACTGTAATTATACCAACATATAATCGATGTGATTATATAGAACGAGCTATTCAAAGTGTTTTAATACAAACATATCAGGATTTTGAATTGATTATTGTAGATGATAATAATCCTAATACACCAGCAAGGTTGGAACTAGAAAGAAAAATGGAGAAATATGTAAAAAATCCTAAAATTCGTTACATACAACATGATAGAAATAAAAATGGAGCAGCCGCAAGAAATACGGGGATTAAATTAGCAAAAGGAGAATATATATCTTTTTTGGATGATGATGATTTTTATATTTCCACAAGATTAGAAACTCTTTATAATGCTTTGGAAAAAAATCGCGAGTATGATGCAGTCTATACGGCAAGTGCAATTATTAATGAGAAAAAAGAAATTATATCACTAATTCCGGCTATTAAGAGTGGAGATATAAGTAAAGAGATATTATTAAAAAAAATGACTATTGGAACAGGAAGTAATTTGTTTTTTAGGGCGGAAGCTCTAAAAAGTATTGGAGGGTTTGATGAGAGTTTTCGTAGACATCAAGATATAGAGGTACTAGTAAGGTTTTGCCAAAAATATAAAATTTTAAATATAAATAAAATTTTAGTAGTAAAAGATAATGGAAATAGAATTAATAAACCTAAAAAAGTAGAAGAATTACTTAAAGTAAAAGAAAACTATATGAATTCTTTTAGAAGTTTTGTAGAAAATTTCCCAGAAAAAGAAAGAAATCAATTTTATTTTGTCCATTTTTTAGAAATATTGTATTTAATTATGGCAAATGGGGAATTTAACAAATATAAAATGATAAAAGAAATGGTCAAAAAATATGGAAAGTTTACTATTAAGATTAAATTAAAATTAATTAGATATGGGGTTTATAAATTTTTAAAAATCGATAGAATAAGAGAGAAGTTTGATAATAAGAAAAATAGAAAGATGATAGATAAAACGATATTAAAAGAAATTGATGAAATAAATATCGTGAAGGAAGGTTAAGTTTGAAAAATAGAAAAGTTATAATTTGTTTGGTATTTATAATAAGCATTATATTGATATATGGAATTTTCATATATATACATCATATGGATGAGATAATAACAGATATTAAAATCGCTAGATATGGAGAACCAATTAATTTAGAAACGAGTACAATAAATAATGAATTTTTTGGAATATCTGATGATTTCTCAAATGCAAGAAAAACAACGGAAGGAATTAATGAAGCAATAAAGTATGCTAGTAGAAATAATATAGAGTACATAAAACTAGAAAAAGGAAATTATATGATTATGCCTAATAAAAGTGAAAATGGGAAAAAGGGAATTATATTGTATTCTAATATAACACTAGATTTTAATGGCTCTACAATAAAGGCTGAAACCAATAATGCATCTAATTATAGCATGATAACTATTTCAGATGTGGAAAATGTAAATTTAATTAATGGTATAATGGTAGGAGATAAAAACACACATGAATATGACGAAAATTCTACACATGAATGGGGAATGGGAATTACTATAAAAAGTGCAAAAAATATAGTAATTAAAAATCTTCATATTAGTGATATGACGGGAGATGGAATTTATGTAAGCAAAAATACAGAAAACATAAATTCAACTAATATACAAATTTCTAACTGTAATATATATAATTGCAGAAGACAAGGAATAACAATTATTAGTGCTGATGGAGTAATTATAAAGGAAAATGAAATTCATGATATAAATGGAACAAATCCACAGGCTGCTATTGATTTAGAATCTAATTTAGAGGAAGAAAGAATTGAAAATATAGAAATTTGCAATAATAATATGTATAATTTTGGAAATATATATGCGATAAAGGTGCAAAAAAATGTATATTCAACTGATATACACGATAATAAAATATATAGTTCTATTATTGTTCTTGATGCTAAAGAAAAAATTACAATAAGAAATAATGAAATATACAATGGTGATATTATATTACATAATAGTTTAGCCTATAGAAATCAAGGCAGATTTATAGAAAAAGCAATTTTAGAAAACAATAATATATATTCTGGAAATATACAGGCGAATAGAGTGTATAATTTAAAAGTAACACAAAATCATATAACGAATGGAATGATTACTATTATTTCTACTAACACTATTTTAGAAGATAATATGGTTGTGAACGAAAAGCAGGAGGAACAGGAGTATGCATATAAAATAGAACCATTAAACTATAAAGATGTTTTTTATGTATATAAAGACAATAATCAGTCTAGCGGAAAAATAAAACAAAATGAAATAATAGAAGAAAATGGAATTTTAATGTTGACAGATGATATTACAAAAATTCCAATAGAATAGGAGAAAAAATATGAAAATAGGAGTTATAACACCATATGATTCATCAAATGCAGGAGCTTTTTTACAAGCATATGCTTTGAAGACTGTTTTGGAGAAAAATGGGAATAAGGTATATTATATAAAGCTTAGAGATGAAGCACAATTAAAAAGATTTTTCTTAGGCAACAAAAAAAATATACGAAGTTTTATCAGTAGATATTTCTTTAATAGGAAAAAATATCATATATTTCAGGAAGCAACAAGACAAGCATTTGATACAATAGAATTAAAGAATATAGATGAAGAAAATCTAGAGGCAATTATTATTGGTAGTGATGAAGTTTGGAATGTAAATAAAGAATATTATAGGCAAAAATGTTTTTATGGGATAGGTTATCAGGTACCTAAAAAGATTGCCTATGCACCTAGTTGTGGAACTGCTAAATTAGAAGATTATACCAACTATGAGTATATAAAAGAAGGAATGAAAGAATTAGATGCAATATTTCCAAGAGATGAACAAACAAAAGGGATTACAGAAAAATTAACCAACAGGAAATGTGAAACAGTATTGGATCCTACTTTATTAGTTGATTTAAAAGGAATCAAACCTAATATCGAAATAAAGAATAATTATCTGTTGGTGTATGGATATAGCTTTAATATAAAACAGCAAGAGTATATAAAAAAATTTGCTAAGAAGCATAATTGTATTACCTTATCTGTTTGTATAAAACATTCTTGGTGTGATAAAAATTTAAATTGTTCACCATTAGAATTTATAGAAATGATAAAGAATGCACAGTATGTTATAACAAAAACTTTTCATGGAACGATTTTTTCTATACTAAACAAAAAGAATTTTGTTACATTTAAAGGAAGTCAAAAAATAAGTGATTTATTAGAAAAACTAATGTTGTCAGATAGATTGATAGATGAGAATAGTTGTACATATGAAAACTTTGAAAAAAAATTAGAGGAAAAAATTAATTTTAATGAAAGTCATTCTGTAATACTGAGAGAAAGAGAAAGATCATTAAAAGAATTGCAAGAGGCTTTGGAATAGAGGATAGAAAATGGAAAAAACAAGAACAGAAAATGCAGTATTAAATTCAGTATTTTCAATTTTAAGTAAATTAACAACAGTTTTACTTAGTTTTGTTGTAAGAACGATTTTTGTAAGGGTATTAACTAAAGAATACTTAGGTCTTAATGGATTGTTTTCAAACATTATAACAATGCTATCCTTAATGGATTTAGGGATAGGAATTGCAATTCCTTATAGTTTATATAAACCTTTAGCGGAAAAAAATACAGACAAGATTAATGCATTAATGAAATTTTACAAAAAGGTTTATAATGTAATAGGAATTACAGTATTGGCTATTGGATTAAGTATTACTCCTTTTTTAAACTTATTTATTAAAGAGATGCCAGATATTCCATACATACAAGTAATATATATGTTGTTTGTATTAAATTCAGCTATATCTTATTTGTATGTATATAAACAATCATTAATACAGGCTGATCAAAAAAATTATGTTGTTACTAAAATTTCTATTGGAGTGGCAATTATAAAATCTATTATAGAGATAATTGTATTAGTAATATTCAAAAATTATATACTATATCTAAGTATTAGTATTATAGCTACTTTACTTCAAAACATTATCATATCCAAGAAATGTGAAAAGATGTATCCATATATAAAAGAAAAATCATCAGGGACTATTCAAAAAGAAGAAATTAAGGATATGGTAAAAAATATAAAATCTTTATTTATATACCGAATTGCAATGGTAATTGTAAATGGAACTGATAATATGATTATTTCTAAAATGATAGGATTAGTAGAAGTTGGAATATATTCTAATTATTCAATGGTTATAAATGCTGTAAATAGTGTTATATCACAAGCTTTTTCATCAATAACATCTAGTATAGGTAATTTTATTGTAACTAAAGATAAGGATGATGCAGAGAAGCTTTTTCACAATATAAATTTTTGTACTTTCTATATCTATGGAATATGTTCAATATGTTTAATTGCTTTATTAAATCCTTTTATACAATGGTGGTTAGGAGAAGAATATTTGTTATCGTTTGCGACTACTTTTGTACTAGGTTTAAATGTCTATGTACTAGGAATGCAAAATGTAGCTGTTAATTTTAGAAATGCATATGGATTGTTTTGGGAGGCAAGATATAGACCTATAGCTACTGTAATAGTAAATATTATAACATCTATTATATTGGCAAAGTGGATAGGGATTACAGGAGTTTTTATAGGAACGTTTATTTGTAGAATTACAACAACAACTATTTTTGATCCCTTAGTCCTTTATAAATATGGATTTAAAAAATCTTCAAAAGAATTCTTTAAAAAATATAGTATTTATATGTTAATATTTTTATTAGTGGCAATTATTTGTGCAGGTGCACAGTATTTTATTAAAGGAAATACAATTTGGACATTATTAATAAAAGGAATTATGGTCTTTCTTATTTCTAATATATTCTTTGTATTAATTTTTAGAAATAGAGATGAATTTTCTTATTTTTCTAATAAAATAAAAGAAATACGAGAAAAGATAATAAAAAAATGGAAAAGAAAAGGAACATAATTATATGGAAAATTTATATTTAAAAGAAAAAAATAAAAAAGATTGCAATGGATGTGGAGCATGTATATATGTGTGCCCAAAACATTGTATCCACATGGAAGAAGATGAAGAAGGGTTTCTTTATCCAGTTATCCATGAAGAAGAGTGCATTCATTGCAATAAATGTAAAAATATTTGTAGTAATTATAGTAAGAAACAAAAAGAAATCAATAAAGCATATATTGCTATCAATACATGCGAAGAAGAAAGAAAAAATAGTGCATCGGGTGGCATGTTTTATATTTTGGCAAAATATGTGATAGAAAAGAATGGAGTTGTATTTGGAGTAAAGTATAACGAAGATTTAACAGCAGTACATGATTATGCAACTACGTTGGAAGAATGCAAGTCTTTTATGGGCTCTAAATACGTAAGAAGTAAAACAGAAGGAATCTATGAAAAAGTAAAAGAATTTTTGATGCAAGAAAAGTATGTTTTATTTACAGGTACTCCTTGCCAGATAGCTGGTTTAAAAACATTTTTAAGTAAAGAATATGAAAAATTATTAACTTGTGAAATTATCTGTCATGCAAATCCATCTCCTAAAATTTTTGGAAAATATGTAGAAGAATTAGAACAGAAAAAGGCTTTAAAAGTAAAAGATATTAAGTTTAGGAGTAAAGAAAATGGGTGGGATAATTCTACGCCAATTATAGAATATGAAAATGGAGAAAAAGAAGAAGATATTACTTTTTATAAAGGTTTTATAGCAGAGTTATTTAACAGACCTTCTTGCCATTCTTGTGCATTTGTAGGAAATAAAGGGTATGCTGATTTTACCATAGGAGATTTATGGGGAATACAAAAAGTTGCACCAGAGATGAACGATAATAAGGGAGTATCTTTACTAATTGTTAATTCTAATAAAGCAGAAAAGATTTTTTCAGAAATAAAA
Organism: uncultured Clostridia bacterium; assembly: GCA_944386655.1. GTDB lineage: Bacteria > Bacillota > Clostridia > TANB77 > CAG-508 > UMGS1663. The sequence goes on from CALXBX010000051.1 coordinate 55,750, forward strand.
GAAAATTTATCTTTCAAATCTATAGATGTAGATTTGGCACTTTCATATAATCATGCAACCAATAGTCCTATGCATCCAAAAAGGGAAAAGTTCTTTAAAGTGGTAAATCAAGAAGGGAATGTAATAAAATACATAAAAAAATATACAAAGCCATCACTTTGGAGACGTATAAAGAGAAAATTAAAACGAATTCTAGTAAATAATTAATGAGAGAGGCCATCCCTTTTAATGTTGAAGATGCAGATTTATATGAGTATTGTTTACAATTTTTTAAAAAATTTAATATAATAAAAGAAAATTGGGAGATAGAATACCAAACAGAATTATAGTAAGTGGAGGAATAAGTATGAGTATTAGTCCAATACAATTAAAAGAAAAATACATAAACTGGCTAGAAAATGAAATATCTGTAAAAAACATTGGTGAATATTTTGAAATTACAAGTCCTTTTCTAGATAGATATAATGACTATTTACAAATATATGCTAAATTGGAAAATGACAACGAAATTTTTTTAACAGATGATGCTTACACAATAAATAATTTGAAGATGTCTGGAATTGATATAAATAGTCTAAAGAGAAAACAAATATTAGAAAATTTTTTGAAGAAATATAGAGTACAATTAAATGGTGATGCATTAGAAATAAGAGCAGGAATGGAAGATTTCCCTCAAAAGATATTATTTCTATTACAAGCCATGCTCAATGTGGATGATATGTTTATGCTTTCACAAAATAAAGTATCTTCTATATTTTTAGATGATATAAAAGAATTTTTCGATAATAATGAAATTTTTTATAGTGAGAATGTTAGTTTTATAGGAAAATCAGGTTTCTTTTACTCTTATGATTATTTGATACAAAGAACAAAAAATAAGCCAGAAAGATTATGTAAGGCTATAAACAACCCTAATAGGCAGAATTTTCAATCAACTATGTTTATGTGGAATGATACAAAAGAAACAAGAAATACGGATAGTAATTTAATTGTTTTTTTAAATGATGCAGAAAGAATAGAACCCAGTGTAATAGAAGGATTTAAAAATTACAATGTAACAACAATACCATGGAGCAATAGAAAAGACTATTTATACATGTTAACAGCTTAACACAAAAAGCAGAAGAGTAATTTAAAAAATTATCCTTCTGCTTTTCTAACATTTAAGAATTGATATTTTAAAAAGTGTCGATTAAAATCCTTAAAAAGTGTCGACTGAAAGTCTAATATATTACAACAATATAATTTATAGATTACATTTTTGTAACAAATCTTGACAAAAGAAAACAATATCGATATGATTTTTGTAGAAAAATTGCGTAGAAGGAGAAAAAATGAAACAGAAATTAATAGCAAGAATTCTATTATGTATCGCTATTGTTTTCTTCATGTTTACTATTACTTCCTACGCCGCAGAGGACGAGGATGTAACAAATTATTTTCAAGATGAAAACCTAAAACAGGCTATATTGGAGAAAGTAAGAGATGTAACAGGAAATAGTACAAAAGAAACAATTCTGCAATCTGATATAGAAGCGATTACAGCAGATGACCTGCCAAGTGGAAAGCAATTGAATTTAGCTGGAAAAAATATTACAAATTTAGCAGGATTAGAATTATTGGCGGATAAAGGAATAGAGTGGATTTACTTAGATTGGAACCAAATTACAGACATGAGTGTGCTAGGGCAGTTCTCTTCACTTACTAAAATAAGTGCTAGTGGAAATCAAGTAACAGATATTCGTTTTTTACAAAATTTAAAAAATCTAGAGAATATTAATTTTAGCAATAATGCCATTACAGATATGACAGCCATTACAAGTTTAACGAACTTAAAGTATCTTTATCTAGATAACAACCAAATTACAAATGTTACAGGAATTAGCAATTTAGTAAACTTAAGAGAGTTATCTATAGCAGGCAATCAAATAACAAATTGTGATGAAATTACAAAATTAGCAAATTTAGAAAATGCAGATGTTAGTAGAAATCAAATAAAAACAATTGCAGGATTTGCACAAAATACATCTATTACAAAAATAAATTTGAATTATAATCAATTAGAAAGTCTTTCTGGATTAGAAAAATGTAGCAATTTAGAGATATTAAGTGCAAGCAACAATTGTGTGACAGACATATCCTCTATAGCGAACTTATCAAAATTATATAATGTAAATTTGAATAAAAATGAAATTATAGATATCACACCTTTATATAACAATACTATAGTAAAGTATGTATATCTAGATAATAACCATATTATTGACACAGACGCATTGGAAACTCTTGCAAATGTAGAAAAAATAACAATTTATAATCAATCTACTTATACTATTATCACAGAAGAATATGCTACAGCAGAAAAAATTCAATTAAATCTTACTTCTTTATTTCAAAATTTAAAAAAGGAAGGTAGCAAGGTTTATGCAGCGGATGCAGAATATGAAATGGATAATAATATTACTTATGAAGTAGCAAACGATATGTCTTATCTTATTTTTTCTACAGAAGATGTAAAGAAGGAAGATTTGGTCTTTAGAATAAAGGATACAAGTCATACCTATGTTACTTTAACGATTACTTATCAAGAACAAGAAAAACCAGCTCCAGTACCACCTATCACACAAACCAATACGCAATCTAACGAAGTGGTAAATACGAATACAGTAGTAGAAGAACCAACACAACCAGGGGACAATGAGCCAGAAGCACCACAAGTGCCTACCAGTACACTATATAGTATACAAAATGGATATATTAAAAATGTAACAGACCAAACAACATTAGAAGCCTTTTTGAAAAATATTACATTAGGAGGGGCAGGCTATGTGGTAAGAGGACAGACCGTTCTAAAAAATACAGATATAGTTGCAACTGGCGATGTTTTAAAAACAGATGCAGAAAATTATACTGTTATTGTACAGGCGGATACTTCTGGAGACGGAATCGTAAATATTATGGATTTAATGCAGGCTAAAAGGCATGTATTAAAAAATAGATTATTAACAGGTAATAGCTTCTTAGCTGCAGAGTTAACAGGAGATGGAACGGTGAACATTATGGATATTATGAGAATTATTAGGATAATTATGAAATAGGAGGAAAAGCAAATGAAGAAAAAGCAAATTATAGTGGGAATAGCAATATTTTTATTAATTGTTTTATCTGTTGGTTTTGTATGGGCAAGTGTAGAAGATAATTGTGAAGTGACTTTACAAACCAATAGTACAGAAATTACACAATCACAAAGGCAAGTAACAATAATGATTAATTTAGATGCTTACGATGGAGACGGATATTTAGGGTATGAAGGCACTTTACAATATGATACAAACGTATTTGAAGATGCTACTATTACCTCCTTAAGTGATTGGGAAACAGCAAATTATGATAAAGCATCACAGAGAATCATGGCAACTACAACAACTGCTAAAGCAGGTACACAAATTGCACAAATTACTTTAGATTTAAAGGAAGGAATTACAAAGACTTCTACTACAGTCAGCATTACAGATTTAATTTTTTCTGATGGAAATTCACAAAAAACATTTTCACAAACATTCAACTACTCATTCCCTTATAATGCAGTAGAAGAAGAGCCAAATATAGACCCAGAAGAAAACCCAAATGCCAATGTTTTAACAAATCAGGTGATTAATGTAGTAACTAATCAGGTGGTAAATGAAACTGCCAATACTATTCAAAATACTGCACAGGATATAACTATAGAAGCAGTAGCAGGGGCTAACAGAGATCAAACTACAGCAACTACAACTATCCCACAAACTGGTAGTGGCTTAGGATGGATAGTTACATTAGGAGTAATTGGTGTTATTGGAGCTGCAGCATATATTCGTTATCGTTCTATACCATTAAAATAAAAGTCAAAAATCTTATATAAAAACCGACCATTATAGGCCTAGAAGTAAAAAGAGGCTTCTAGGTCATTCTTTTTACTTAAAAGGCTTGAAAAAGCGTAAAAATTTTTATATAATAATACGGTAAATAATTTGGAAAAAAGGGAGTTTTAAAAAGAATGGAAGAGTTAGATTTAAAAGAATTATTTAACATATTTTGGAGCAGAAAAATACAAATAGGTATTATTATTGCTATTTTTTTAGTAATAGGATTTATTTATACATTTGTTTTTGTAAAACCAGATTATGCATCTACTACAACTGTTATTTTAGCACAGTCTTCTAGTGCTACAACAGGAACAGAAACTGGTTCAGATACTATTACAGCAAATGATTTAACATTAAACCAAAAATTAGTATCTACCTATAGTGAACTACTTACAAGCCCAAGAATTTTAAGTGAAGTAATTAGTAATTTACGTATAGACAGAACAGAGGCTTCTTTAAAAAATAGCATTACAGTTAGTGCGGTGGAAGATACAGATTTAATTCAAATTAGAGTAACAGATGCAAGTCCAGAAACAGCTAAAAGAATTGCAGAAGAAGTGGCAAGGGTATTTATTGAGCAAGTGGCTAATGGAGTATATAAAATTAATAATGTACAAGTATGGGATGAAGCAGAAGTGCCAACAGAACCGTATAATATTAACCATGGAAAAGATTTAGTTATTTTCTTATTTATTGGTATTGTAATTGGTGTAGTTTATGCGCTAATAGCCAATATGCTAGATACTACAGTGAAGTCAAAAGAAGATATAGAGAAAAAATTAGGATTATCTGTACTTACTACTATTCCAATTTGTGATTTTGATTTAAGTATGAAAACTGTAAATAAAGGAGGTAGGAAATAATGAAAAAAGAGATTATAACCTTTAAAGAGCCAAAATCTCCTATTTCGGAAGTTTTTAGAACATTAAGAACCAATATACAATTTATGAATACAAAAAGAGGACTAAAATCTTTATTAGTAACTAGTACATCTCCTTCTGAGGGAAAAAGCTGGGTGTCTGCTAATTTAGCAGTTACTTTTGCACAAGCAGGAAAAAAAGTAATTTTAATAGATTGTGACATGAGAAAGGGAAGACAATTCTCTATTTTTGGAGTAGCTCCAACACCAGGACTTTCTAATTTCTTATCAGGAGTAAATTCGAATGGAGAAGAGAGCAATAATAATATTTTGTCTTATATTAAAGAAACAGAGGTAAAAAATTTATATTTAATACCTGCTGGAAATATTCCACCAAATCCATCAGAATTATTGGTTTCAGGATTGTTACCAGATGCCATAGATACTTTGAGAGAAGTATGTGATTTAATTATTTTTGATGGAACTCCAAGTGATTTAGTAACAGATGCTGTTATTGTTTCTCGCTATGTAGATACTACTTTAATTGTAACAGCTTATAAAGAAACCAAAATGGACGCCTTAGAAAAAGTGAAAAAAGATATAGAAAATGTAGGAGGAAAAATTGCAGGAGTGGTTATTAACAAAATGCCTGTAACACAAAAAGAATATTATTCTTCTTACTATTATGGAAGTAGCAATGTAACAGCACAAAGAACATCAAAAACTAGTAATAAAGTACCAATTAAAAAAGTAAGTGCAAAACAAGAAGAACAATTGAGAATTGAACGTATGAAGGCGGAGACTAAAAATAAAGCAAAAGAGATTTTAAAACAAAATAGGGAAGAAACAAAACCAAAAACTTCTAGTATTTATGATTTTGAAAAAGATGAACAGGCATCTGCAAAGCAGGTTCCTATACAAACGAATTCTAATAATGCTACTTCTTCTGAAGGTCTAAAATCACCAGAAGAATTAATTAAACAGATGAATGATTATTTAGAAGAGGAAAGAGAAAAATTAAAAAAAGGAGAATAACATATGATTGATGTACATTCTCATATTGTATTTGGAGTAGATGATGGAGCAAAAGAAATAGAACAGTCTGCCAAAATGCTACAAGAAGCAAAAGAGGCAGGATTTCATAAAATTATAGTAACTCCTCATTATATGGAAGAATATTACAAATGTAATAAAAAAGAAATTGCAGAAAAAATAGAGCAAATTCGAGAAAAAATGCCAATAGATATGCAAATTTTTCAAGGCAATGAAATTTATATTACAAATCGTATTAATAGCTTATTAGAAGAAGAAAAAGCCACTACATTGAATAATAGCCAATATGTGCTATTTGAATTACCAATTAATGCAGAACCTTTTAACATTACAGAAGTGGTATATCAAATATTGGAGCAAGGTAGAGTACCTATTTTGGCACATCCGGAAAGATATCCTTATATTCAGAAAAATCCAAATAAATTAATACCGCTTATAGAAGATGGGGTTTTAATGCAATGTAATTATGGGAGCATAATAGGTATATATGGAAAAGAACCAAAAGAAACAATAAAGAAGTTGTTAGAACATCACATGGTACATTTTTTGGGATCAGACACGCATAGACCAAATAGCATTTATCCACGAATACCACAAGCGGTGGAAGAAATAAATAAAATAGTAGGAGAAGAAGAACAAAAACTTTTAACTACAGTACATCCAGAGGCAATTATTCAAAATCAAAAAATAGAGGAAATAGAAAATCCTATACCAATAAAAAAGAAAAGTTTTTTTAAATTATTTAATTAAAGTGTCTTGCAATATTTTTTCACTATGATATAATAACCTAAAAGAAAATATAAACAAAAGAGGAGGATGCAAAAATGAATCTACCAATAATCAACTTTACACAGCCAATGTCAGTATTAGTAGCTTTAGTATTATTTGTACTAATTGTATGGTTAGGAAAAGAAACGAAAAAGAGTTTTATTCCATGTATTATGTTATTAGTTTTCTTAACATTGTTAGTAAGTCATGCAATAGAGTTATATGCAATGGATTCTTCTATGCAAGGAATGATTTCTAATATTGCTATTACTATTGCCATTGATTTTGTATTTATTCTATTATCTTTCTTTTCTTATTTATGGATTGATGATATTGAAGCAAAAGCAACAAAGAAAAAGAGCATAGATAACAGTTTAGACTGGTTTTGGAAAAAAGTATAAAACAAATTAATAGAATTTTGTAAAAAAAGTAGACAAAGAAAAAGAGAAATGTTAAAATAAAAAAATAGTAATTTTAACATTTCTTTTTTACATATAGAAAAGAAATAAAGAGTTTTTACGAAAATATATGGAAAAGTGGAATGAAAAAAGGAGGAATCAAAAGAAAATGGCAGGAAAACATTCAGAAAACTATGGAGATAGAGAAAATAGATCTACCTATACTACTAAAGCAAAACCAAAGAAAAAAAGAAGAGGTTTAAAAATTTTTGGAATTGTTGTATTAGTGTTAGTTGTTTTACTAGCAGGAGTAGTAGGAGGCGCTTATTGGTATGTAACAGATAAGTTTGGCAAAATGCAACAAGTGTCTATTGATGAGGAAGAGCTAGATATTGATGCACAAGTAGCAGAAAATCTATCTGGTTATCGAAATATTGCTTTATTTGGCGTAGATAGTAGAGATGATAATTTAGGTAGAGGAAATAGAAGCGATTGTATTATTATTGCTAGTATTAATAACAAAACAAAGGAAATAAAATTACTTTCCGTTTATAGAGATACCTATGTGCAAATAGAAGGACATGGTTTAGATAAAATTACACATGCGTATTCTTATGGAGAAGCACCTTTAGCACTAAGTACCTTAAATACAAATTTGGACCTAAATATTAAAGAATTTGTTACCGTCAACTTTGACTTAGTAGCAGAAGCTGTTAATTTATTAGGAGGAGTTAGCATTAATATTGAGCAATCAGAAATCAAATATATTAATGAATATATAGATGCTACCTCTAATTCTACAGGAATTGCTTCTAAGCATGTTACACAAACAGGTATGCAAACTTTAGATGGTGTGCAAGCAGTAGCTTATTCTAGAATTCGTTATACGGCAGGAGGAGATTATAAAAGAACAGAGCGTATGAGGGATGTACTAACAGCTATGCTTCAAAAAATTAAGACTAAAAGTATTGGAGAAATTAATAATTTCTTAGATACTATTTTGCCAAAAGTATATACCAATATTGAAGCAAATGACATTATTGGCTTAATTCCGGATATGATGAATTTTAAAGTTACAGAAAGTATTGGTTGGCCATATGAGGTAAAAGGAATTACTTTAAGTGCATGGTACGGAGTACCAGTTACATTAGAAGAAAATGTGACAAGATTACATGAAGAACTATTTGGAGAAGAAAATTACACACCAACTAGTACAGTACAACAAATTAGTGATAGTATTATTAAAAAGACAGGATATCAATAAAAAATATACTAGAAAATTTTTCTAATTTTTCTGTATTTATAAAAAAGGCAGTCTAGCAAAAAGACTGTCTTTTTGTATGCTTATAGAGAGAAATACCTGTTTTTGACAGAAGAAAATGATGGAAAATGGACTTAAGAAAATATTACAAGATTACTGAAAATATGACAAAAGAGTTGACAACCATGCGACATAATTATATAATAAAACAAATAAATGGAGGGGAATGCTATGAGTTCCAATATCGCAAATGATAATGTGATTTTAAGAGATAGTTTAGAAGTAATCAATATAAAGACGAATACAGAAAATGAAAAGAAAACTAATTTTAAAGAAAGAATATATAATGTAGTAAAAAGAGGAATGGATATTATAGGGAGTTTAGTAGGAATAGTATTATTAGTTCCTATTACAATTGTAATTTGGATAGGAAGGCTTATCCTTAAAGAAAATGATGGGCCACTTTTTTATGAACAATTAAGAATAGGAAAAAATGGTAAACAATTTCGATTATACAAATATCGTTCTATGGTGATGGATGCAGACAAAAAGTTAGCAGAATATTTAAAAGAAAATGAAGAAGCAAGAAAAGAATATAAAAAATATAAAAAATTAAAAGAAGATCCACGTATCACCAGAATAGGAAATGTAATTAGAAAGTTTAGTATTGATGAATTCCCACAGTTTATTAATGTGTTAAAGGGAGACATGAGTTTAGTTGGTCCAAGACCATATTTGCCAAGAGAAAGAGAAGATATGGGAGAAAATTATGATACGATTGTTACAGTAAAGCCGGGAATTACAGGATATTGGCAAGTAAATGGAAGAAATGATATTGATTTTGAAGAAAGAACACAAATGGATGTAGCATATGTACATGATAAATGTACATGGTTTGATATTAAATTAATTATTAAAACTTTTTTGAAAATCTTTAAAAAAGAAGGGGCTATCTAGTGAAAAATATTAAAGTAATTGTAGCAACACATAAAAAATACCAAATGCCAGAAGAAAACATGTATTTACCTGTTTTTGTAGGAGCGGAAGGAAAAGAAGAAAATATAACTAAAGGGTATCAAAGAGATGATAAGGGAGAAAATATATCTGGAAAAAATCCTTATTATTGTGAATTAACAGGATTATATTGGGCGTGGAAAAATTTAGATGCAGACTATATAGGGTTAGTACATTATAGAAGATATTTTACTATGGAAAAACATTTGCCAAAAGATGAAGAAAATCGTTTTGAAGTAGTATTAAAGGAAAAAGAGACAAAAAAACTATTAGAAGAAGCAGATATTTTATTGCCAAAGAAAAGGCACTACTATATAGAAAATCTGTATGCACATTATATACATACTATGTATGGAGAGACACTAGAGGAAACTAGGAATATTATAGAAAATAAATATCCAGAGTATTTGCCAGAATTCGACAAGTTAAAGAAGAGAACATCGGCACATATGTTTAATATGTTTATTATGAAAAGGGAATATTTAGATAAATATTGTACTTTTTTATTTTCTGTTTTAGATGATTTGGAGAAAAGAGTAGATATTACTAAATATGATAGTTTTCATGCAAGATTTTTTGGTAGAATTTCAGAATTGTTATTAGATATATGGTTAGAAACCAATCATCTGAATTATAAAGAAATAAAAGTGATGGATATGCAACCTATTAATTGGATACATAAAGGAAGCTCTTTTTTAATGGCAAAATTTATGGGGAAAAAATATGAAAAAAGTTTTTAAGGAGAAGAAATAGAAAATGATAATATATTCTATATTAATATTTTTTTGTCTACTTTTTTATTTTTTAGAAAGAAAAGGCAAATTAAAAAAAACAAACATATTTTTTTGGGCTTTAATAACAGGAATATTTTTAGTGTCAGCATTTAGATACGATGTGGGACAAGACTACCAACATTGGACAGATGTATATGAGTGGATAAAAGAAGGTTTGCCTGCAGGAAATTATGTAGAAATAGGTTATAGATTTCTAAATGCTTTTATACAAATTTTACCATTCTCACATGTGTACTTACTATTTATAGTTACTTCTGCCTTTATTATTTTTGGCTTTGGATATTTAATTTATAAGAATGTCGATAAGAAATATTGGTTCCTTGCCGTATTTATATTTATAGGTTCAGGTATCTTTTTTGCTAGCTTAAATTTAGTTAGACAGTATGTGGCAGTTGTAATTACCACACTTGGAATACCGTTTTTACTAAAGAAAAAATATGCAATTTTTATCTTATTTACACTATTAGCAACATTATTTCATACAAGTGCACTAATCATGATAGCTTTTATGATATTTTATTTGTTATTTAAAGAACAAAAACATCATAAAGCACTTATAGTGATTTATGCTCTATCCATCTTATTTATGATAGTAGATTTAAGACAAATTATAGGCTGGTTTCAATTCATGATACCAGAACGTTGGAGATGGTATTTACAATCGGAATTTTTAACAGATAGAAATTATAGTGCGATTGTAAAGCAATTGGTACCAAATGCAATACTCATTTTTGTTTTATGGAAAAGAAAAGAAATGATAGAAAAAAATAAAATAAATGATATATTTATTTTAATGCTTTTTGTTAATGTTGTGATAACAAATTGCTTTTATGGCGTATTGGTTCTATTAAGATTATCCTATTTCTTTGATGTATCACTTATATTTATTGTTCCTGTTATCTTTGAACTTTTAGAACAATATGATAAAAAAATAGAAAAATTAGGAAAACTAGGAAGCTTAGAAAAGTTAGGAAAATTATCTATCATAGGATATTATATTTTGTTAACAGTAGTGACTATTTTTATTATGAATGGGCATGGGGTTATGCCATATCAGACGATATTTAGTACGATGTTATAAAAAAAGGATAAAACATGCCTAAGAGGGGAGAGACAGATTTTGCAGAAATCAAAAGTAGCAAACAATACAATTATGTTAATGATATTTAATGTAGCTAAAATTCTTTTTCCTTTTATCACATTACCTTATTTAACTAGAGTGTTAAGTACGGATACGTATGGTACAGTTACTTATGTAAAAACGGTAATGACATATATGCAACTATTAGTAGATTTTGGATTTGTTTTGTCTGCCACAAAAGATATTGTAAAAGTGAGAGAGAACAAAGAAAAGTTAGGATATGTAATTGGTGATACCATGATGGCTAGAATTATTTTAGGAATAGTTGGTTTCATTCTTATTGTAATTCTATCTCTTACATTGCCTATTTTAAAAGCGAATATTTTATATACTATTTTATCTTATCTAGTAGTATTTATGTCTATTTTTCTAATGGACTTTTTATTCAGAGGAATAGAAAAAATGCATATTATAACGATTCGCTTTATCGTTATGAAAATAATTTCTACAATATTTACTTTCATCTTGATAAAAAACGATGGAGATGCTCTTTTAATACCTATATTAGATATTATTTCTTCTTTTATAGCAGTTCTACTGGTTTTTTATGAAATGAAGAAAATGAAAATAAAAATGCATTTTTCTAAGATAAAAAATGCAATTGCTTCTATAAAAGATTCTTTTATCTACTTTTTATCTAATGTAGCATCAACATCATTTAATGCACTTAGTACAATTATTATGGGGATTTATATTGGTGCAACAGAAGTAGCCTATTGGGGAGTATGTATGCAAATTATAGGTTCTATTCAAGCTTGCTATACTCCTATTTCAGATGGAATATACCCTGAAATGATAAAAAATAAAAATATAAATTTAATTAATAAAGTAATAAAAATATTTTTCCCAATTGTTGTAGTGGGATGTATATTGGCTTTTTTCTTAGCAGAACCGGGGTTTATGTTATTAGGAGGAGAAGCTTATTTACCGGCGGTTCCTATTTTTCGAATTTTAATTCCTACCCTATTTTTTGGCTTTTTTGCTATTATATATGGATGGCCAGCTTTAGGGGCTATTGGAAAAACAAAAGAAACAACTTTATCTACAATAATCTCTATTGTGGTGTATATAGGTTTATTGTTTGGACTAGTAGTTACAAACTCTTTTACGTTAATTCACGTAGCAATTGTTAGATCTATTACAGAATTTATACTTTTTGCTACAAGATATTTCTTTTTTAAAAAATATAAATATTTGTTTAAAAAAACAATATAAACTGGGAGGAAAAAATGAAAGCTGCTGTTATAACGTTACATTCTGTTTGTAACTATGGGACACAATTGCAAGCTTATGCAACACAGGAAAAGTTAAAGCAATATTTTGATGATGTGGTATTTATAGACTATAGAAGACCAGACACTTATGGGGTAGAATTGTTAAAGACTTTTACAAAGAGTAATCCGTTGAAGGCATTAGCTATATTGCCAACATTGTTTTATTGGAAACATAATTTTGGAAACTTCCGAAAAAAATACTTAAAACTTACAGATAAAAAATATTTATTGCTAGAAGATTTTAAAAACTTTGAGGATGTGGCAGATGTCTATTTTTCGGGAAGTGACCAAGTATGGAATACGGGATGGAATCATGGAGTTATTCCACCATTCTATTTAGACTTTGTCCCAGAAGGGAAGCCTAGATATGCATATTCTTCTAGCTTTGGGAAAAGTGAGCTGGAAGAAAAAGACATAGAAGAAACAAAAAAGTATTTAAAAAAGTATCAAAAAATTTCTGTAAGAGAAGATAGCGGACTAGAAATATTACAAAAACAACTTGGGATAGAAAATGCGGTAAGAATAGTAGATCCAACTTTAGCAATGCCACAAGAATTTTGGCGAGACATCGCTCCTAAAAAGAAAATAGAAGGGGATTATATCTTAATTTATAATCTTAATAAAAGTAAAGAGTTTGATGTTTATGCAGAAGAATTGGCGAAACGTACGGGAATGAAGTTATATCGTTTTTGTACAAGATTGGACCAAATTTTCAGAAATGGAAAAAGTATTATTATGCCAGACATATTGGATTTCATTACATTAGTAGATAATGCAAAGATAGTTCTAACAGATTCTTTTCATGCTACTGCTTTTTCCATTAATCTTAACACAGAACCTATTTGTATATATCCTAATAGTTATTCAGGAAGGTTATCTAGTTTCCTAAATTTAGTGGATTGCACACAAAGACATATCAAAAATTATGAAGATTTTGATGTAGTGAATAGACATATAGACTTTGACAAGGTAAATAAGATTTTAGATAAAGAAAGACAAAAAGTAGATCACTATTTACAAGAAATAGTACAAGAAGTAGAGGAGAAAAAATGGAAGTAAATCAAGAAAATGAGTTAATTAGTATTATAGTTCCAATATATAACGTGGAAAAATATTTAGATAAATGCGTAGAATCCATTTTGAATCAAGATTACCAAAATATAGAAGTTATTTTAGTAGACGATGGAACAAAAGATAATTCTGGTAAAATTGCAGATAGGAAAGCGGAAAAAGATAAAAGAGTGAAAGTTATTCATCAAAAGAATTCAGGAGTTAGTGCTGCAAGAAATGCAGGAATAGAAAAAGCGCAGGGAAAATATGTATGCTTTGTAGATGCAGATGATTATGTGATGAGTGATTTTATTTCATACTATTATCATTTAATAAAACAAAATAAAGCAGATATAGCATTAACTCCATTCCCAAGGAAATTTAATGAAACAAGTATATATCATCAAGAACAATCAAAAGAAGATTATATAGAAATATGGAATGGACAAAGAGCAGCGAAGGAAATGCTATACTATAATTTAGTGATTGCTTCATGGAATAAAATGATAAGCAAAGATTTATTAGATAAATATCAAATTAGATTTAACACTAATTTAGCATATGGAGAAGGCTTTAAATTTTCAATAGATTGTTTTCAAAGGGCAGAAAAAGTAGTAGTAGGACATAGAAAAGTTTATTGTTATCGAGTAGACAATCCAAGTAGTGCTATGACGAAATTTAATATGAAATTAGTGGATGGAAGTTTAGAATCACAAGAGGAAATTAAAAATAGTTTAGTTCAAAAAACAGATGAGCTATTAAAAGCATGTAAATATGCAAACTGGCACACCCATTGTGATTGTCTTAATACAATAATAGGTTGCAAAGTGAAAAAAAAGTATAAAGAAAAATATAAACGAATTAAGAAAGTCTGTAGAAAAGAAGCGTTATGTATTATGGATGCACCAATTCCAAGAAAAGAAAAGATAAAAGGATTATTATATTTTCTTAGTCCTTATATAACAGCAAAAATAATAAACTCTTTTAGGTTACGTAAATTTACGGTAGAGGTTAATTAATTTTAAAGGAAGATCTATATATGGAAGAAATAAATGAACAACCGAAACAAAATAGATACATCTATATAGATATAGCAAGAGCTTTTGCAATTTTATGTGTAGTATTATGTCATGCAGTAGAAAATGTATATTATACAATAGAATGGTCGGAATTGAGTTCTTATTCTAAATATTTTAAAATTTTTACATTTACAATAGGAAGAATAGGAGTACCAATATTTCTTTGTATATCAGGAACTTTACTTCTAAGAAAAAATATGGAAAATGAAGATAGTGCCATAAGATTTTATAAGAAAAATTTATTACCGCTTCTTATAACAACAGAAATTTGGAATGTTATTTATTATGTATTTTTATGTGTATGGAACGGAAATAATTTTAACTTTAAAAATCTAATAGAAACAATGCTATTTATGAGAAGCTCAGAGGCTCCTAACATGTGGTATATGCCAATGATATTAGGAATGTATTTAGCAATACCATTTTTAGCAAATATTGTAAAGAGATTTTCCTTAAAAGTAATAAGTGTTCCTATGTTAGTGGTGGGAATATATACAGTGTTATTTCCAACTATATCTATTCTCCTACAAGATGGAGATATGGCATCTAGGGTATTAGACATTAGCTTTCTGGGAGGAGTTTATGGTTTATATATTATGCTAGGATATTACATTAGTATTTCAAGCAAAATAAAAAAGGTTCCTAATTTTATTTTAGGAGCAATAGTAGGAATTCTTTACTTAATAACAGTAGTGATTCAAATATATTTGTGGAACTTCGGAATAAAATATAATTTGTGGTATAATTTTTTACCATTATTTGTATTAGGAATTGCAATCTTTGGATTATTTAAGAAAATGGAAAATGTACAAATAAAAGGAAAACTATATCAAATAATTTATACAATTTCTAATTGGAGTTTAGCCGTTTTTTTTATTCATACGATAGTAATATATTTCATAAGAGATTATATAAATGCTTTGGGATTCATCAATCCTGTTAAAGTGATTTTATTATTTGTTATTACCTTGTTTATAAGTTTAATAGCTGTTAAGATAATAAAAAGTATACCTATATTAAAAAAATATCTGTTATTAATTAAAAAAGAGGAAAAGTAAACAATGGAAATCATAAAAAAAGGAGAAAAAATACAATATTTAAATATAATTAAGGCAGTATCTATATTTTTAGTCGTATTTTGTCATCTGGTTATCTTAAAGTACGATGGCATTATAGATAATATATGTATGCTAGTTTGTTGGCTTGCTGTTCCTTGCTTTGTTTTAGTAAATGGAGCAATATTACTTAATAAAAAACTTGATATAAAGAAGCATTATCAAAAGACATGTATCATCTATATAGTAAATATAGCATGGAGAATTCTATATTTATTAATTTATATATTATGTCTAAATTTTGATATACAATCTGTTTCAAAGGTAGATATACTAAAGTACATTTTTTTATTTCAAAATCTAACACCTATTAATGTAAGTCATTTCTATTTTATAGAAATTATTTTATCCATCTACCTCATATTTCCTATCATTCATATTTGTTTTAATGGAAATGCAGATGGAAGAAAAGCTTTATTTATGATGACAATAATAATTTTTTTATTTACATATTTTATCAATGCTGTTAGTTTTTTGGGGGAATACGTTATAGAAGATAAAAGAATATCTATAGAAGGATTAAGTAACGTGTTTCTATTTGGAAAATATGCCAGATTTTTATTACTTTTTATTTTAGGAGGATTTTTGCATTTATATAAAGATAGAATACAAAGTATAAAAGGGATAACTTTTATTTGTATATTAACTATTATAATATCCTTAGGAATGCTGGTTCTAAGCAAATACCTTATGTATGGAACTTTTGAATGGAGAGGAATATATATACAAGGAGGATATGATAAAATATCTACATTTGCAATGTCTGTCGCTTTCTTTATAGTTATGCAAAATAGAATCATAAAAAATAAGATGTTTAGTAAGATAATAGAGGAAATTGGGACAAGTACACTAGGTATTTTTTATCTTCATATACCTATATTGGTAATCTTGAATCAATATGTGTATAATATGATTGCATATAAAGGAGTAATTATGAACTTGTTGAAAACGATAATCGTAATAATAGTAAGTTATATGATTATTAGAATATTACGTAAAATTCCTATTCTAAAAAAATTAGTCTCTTAAAGAGTTTATATAATGACAAAATAGCAAAATAAAAGAACTAATATAAAAAGGAGCTTTAAATGGAACAAAAAGATTTAGTTAGTATAATTTTACCGATTTATAAGGTGGAATCATATCTAGAAAGGTGCATAGAATCTGTAAGAAGGCAAACCTATCAAAATATAGAGATTATTTTAGTAGATGATGGTTCGCCAGATAATTGCGGAAGAATATGTGACTCATATGCGAAGCAAGATGAGAGGATAATAGTTATTCATAAAGAAAATGGAGGACTTTCTGATGCTAGGAATGTTGGCATTCAAAAAGCAACAGGAAAATATATTACCTTAGTAGACTCAGATGATTATATAGAAGAAGATTATGTGGAATTTTTATACAAACTTATTCAAGAAAATAATGCACAAATATCTATTTGTTCTCACACTGTTTTATATGAGAATGGAACGATATTGCCAAAGTCTACACATGAGAACAGTGTGTTAGATGCCAAAACAGTATTAGAAAGAATATTGTATGATGAGGGAATAGACTTATCTGCATGGGCGAAAATGTATGATAAAAAACTATTTGAAAAAGTACAATATCCGAAAGGAAGACTTTTTGAAGATGCGGCAACAACTTATTTACTCATAGACCAATGTAGTAAAATTGCTATTGGTTCAGAAAGTAAATATAGATATATGATACGTAATAATTCCATTACATCAGCAGATTTTTCACCTAAAAAAATGCAATTAATTACTTCCACTAAGGAAATGAGTGACTATGTGAAAGAAAAATATCCGGATTTAAAAAATGCAGCCAATAGAAGACTAATGTATGCTTATTTGTCTACATTATCTCAATTAGCAAATTGTAAAAAAAGATATCCAAAAGAGGAAAAGGAAATAGTGGAGTACATTCGAAAAAATGGAAATGCTGTATTAAAGGATAAAAGAGCTAAGAAAAGGGATAAATTTGGAATTATAGCATTAAAGTTTGGATTTCCAATATATCGTATCATATGGAGAATTTATACAAAAATAACGGGAAGAAAATAAAGGAGGAAAAAACATGGAAAAGTATGATTATTTAGTAGTAGGGGCAGGATTATTTGGAGCAATATTTGCATATGAAGCAAAAAGAAGAGGAAAGAGAGTGTTAGTAGTAGAAAAACGACCTCACATAGCAGGAAACATTTATACAGAAACAATAGAAGGAATACAAGTACATAAATATGGAGCACATATTTTCCATACTAGTAATGAAAAGGTATGGAAGTATATACAACAATTTGCGAAGTTTAATCGTTATACCAATTCACCTGTAGCTAGATATAAAGAAGAATTGTATAATATGCCTTTTAATATGAATACTTTTCATGCATTATGGGGTGTTATTACGCCAAAAGAAGCGAGAGAAAAGATAGAAGAAGAAAAGCGAGAAGCGGGTATTACAGAGCCAAAAAACTTAGAAGAGCAAGCTATTAGTTTAGTAGGAAAAACTATTTATGAAAAATTGGTGAAAGGTTATACAGAAAAGCAATGGGGACAAAGGGCAGATAAGTTGCCTAGTTTTATTATCAAAAGATTGCCAGTAAGATTTACCTATGATAATAACTATTTTAATGATTTCTATCAAGGTATTCCAATAGGAGGATATACACAAATTATCGAGAAAATGCTACAAGGAATAGAAGTAAAATTAAATTGTGATTTTTTGAAGGAAAGAAGTTCATTAGAAAATATAGCAAACAAGATTATATTTACAGGTCCAATTGATGCTTATTATCATTATCAGTTTGGAGAGCTAGAGTATAGAAGCCTAAAGTTTGAAACAGAAATATTAGAAGAGCAAAATTATCAAGGAAATGCAGTGGTAAACTATACAGAGTATGAAGTACCTTATACAAGAATTATAGAACATAAACATTTTGAATTTGATACTACCTCGCCTAAGACAGTTATTACAAGAGAATATCCAGAAAAATGGGTACAAGGAAAAGAACCATATTATGCTATTAATAATGAGAGAAATAATACACTATACCAAAAATATGCAGAAATCGCCCAAAAAGATAATAAAGTAATTTTTGGAGGAAGGCTAGGACAATATAAATATTTTGATATGGATAAAGTAATAGAAGAGGCTTTAAATTGTGTAGAGAAGGAACTTTCAAATGATTAAAATGCAATCCTATAACATAAACTTTTTCATAAAAATATCAAAAAAACTAATGCAAATAAAAAGAAAATATGATAAAATTACTAATATAAGTGAAAAAGAAAGAAGTGATAATCCAATGCCAACCAATGTACAAATAACAATAAATCATTTTATTCAGGAAGTAAAAGGACTATTAGGGGAAAGATTGAAAAAAGTAATTTTATATGGTTCTTATGCAAGGGGAGATTTTCGTAAAAATTCAGACATAGATATTATGCTCTTAACCGATTTAGATGACAAAGAAATAGAAGAATATAGAGATAAAGTAAGTGAAATAGCGTTTAATATTGAATTAGAAAAAGAAATATATATTTCACCTATTATAAAAAATATAGATAAATATAATGCAAGAATAAATGTAGTACCATTCTATATGAATGTACATAAAGAAGGAGTGGAACTATAAATGGAAAAAGAAAAGACTGCAATAGAATTCGCAAAATACCGATTAGAGAAAGCAAAAGAAACTTTAAAAAGTGCAAAATTATTATATAGTAATAATGATTTAATAGGTGCAAATAATAGAGCCTATTATAGTATATTTTATGCAATAAGGGCAGTACTTGCTTTGGAAAGAAAAGATTTTAAAAGACATAAAGATGTAATTGCTTATTTTAATAAAAGTTATATTAAGACAGAAATATTTCCGAGAAAAATGGGAAGTAAGATAGCTCAATGTCAAGCGGTTAGAGAAGATAGCGATTATGATGATGAATATGAACCATCTAACGAAAAAACACAGCAACAAATAGACACTGCTGGGGAATTAATTGATATGATACAAAAGTTTTTAGAAGAAAGAGGCTAATTCATTAAAAAAGGAGAAAGCCAATAAAACAAGTAGTAGCTCCTTATTTTAAAGGAGAAAAAGAGGAAGCACTAAATCCTAATGTAGAAACGCAACTTAGAACAAGTGTGATAGCAGTTATAAAAAATGAAAAGGATAATACCTATTTGTGTGTAGATGCACAAAAAAGATTATGTAGGTCTTTTGTATTAGGAGGAATAGAGGAAGGAGAAACTCCAGAACAAGCAGCTATAAGAGAGGTAAAAGAGGAAACAGGATATATAGATGTTTCTATTACAAGAACAAGTGTTTTCGAACTACATAATCATTTTTATGCCGCATATAAAGGAGTAAATCGATATGCCCGTTTATATGTGGTATTTGGAGTACTAAATTCACAAAAGCAAGAAATTATGTCGGAAGAGGAACAAACAAAGCAAAAACCAATATGGATAGAAAGAGAAAATTTAAAACAATTTTTAACAGTAAATCACAATTTATTTGTAGAAAAATATTTATTAGATGAGGACTCTGCTTATGAGGGTGATGGCATAATGATTCACTCTGGAGAGTGGGATGGAAAATTAAGAAGTGAGATAACATCAAATAAATCATAAAAGATTACATTGCTTCGAAAGAATAATTTAGTAACCTTCCATAAACTTTTTTCATAAGATATACAAAAATGAAAAAAGTTTATTTTTTTGGCATATGAGCCAATAGGAGGTTTTTATGGATTATGAAATTATGATGAACGGGAATGTAAAAATAGGAATGTATGCTCCTGATTTTGAAGCAGAAACTACCATGGGAAAAATTTGTATGCAAAATTATAGAGGAAAGTGGGTAATGTTGTTTTCACATCCAGGAGATTTTACCCCCGTATGTACAACAGAAATCATTGCATTCAGCAAAGCAAATACATACTTTGAGAGAATGAATACTTGCCTGATAGGGCTTAGTGTAGATAGTAATGCCTCACACTTAGCGTGGCTATACGATATCTACTGCAGGACAGGGGTAAGAGTGCCATTCCCAATTATTGCGGATAGAAATGGGCAAATTGCACGAAAGTATGGAATGATTTCCAATGATGTTAGCAATACAGAAACAGTAAGAAACGTATTTATTATAGATGATAAGGGAATTGTAAGAGCCATTTTGGTTTACCCGATGAATATAGGAAGATGCATTCCAGAAATATTAAGAATCATAGAAGCATTGCAAACAGCCGATAGCAATCATGCTTCTACACCAGCTAACTGGGTACCTTGTGAGCCAATTATTCTTGCTCCTCCACAAACTTTTGCAGAGTTACAAGCAAGAAATGAACAAATTAAAAAAGAAAGAAATGGTATGAATTGGTATTTGAGTTTTCAAAATCCAACGAAATGTATCAATAGTGGTACAGGGGAAGAATGCAAAAGGATAGAAGAACCATAAACAATCAAAAATAAGAACTTGAATTATTTAAAAATTCGGGTTTTTATTTTTGTATGTATCTTTATTAAAAGATAGGATAAAGACATGGAAAATTCAAAGGAATCTTAAAAATTAAATAAAAAGTAAAAAGTAGAAAGTAGAAAGTAAAAAGTAAATTTTTATTTAAATATAGGTTTTTTATAAAAACTATGTTATAATATTATCATAATTAAGCAAAATCGGTATAAGGAGGAGATTAAAATTAGTGATTTTGATAAAGTAGAATATTGGAAAGAATTAGCAGAATATGATTTAGATCGGCAAAAGCTATGTTAAAAAGTAAAAGATATTTATATGTTGGTTTTATGTGTAATCAAGTTATTGAAAAAATATTTAAGGCATATTTTGTAAAAGCAAAAAAAGAACAACCTCCATATACACATAAATTAATAAGATTGGCAGAAGAAAGTAATCTATACAAATTAATGAGTGAAAAACAAAAAGATTTTTTGGATATTATTTCACCACTTAATATTGAAGCAAGATATCCAACTCAAAAACAAGAGATATTTGAATCTTTAAATAAAGATAAATGTAAAGATATTATTAAGGAAACGGAGGAACTAGTAAAATGGATAAGGAAAAAGTTAGAAGATTAGTTGAAGAATATGCAAAGTTAGTAGTTTCAAATATGGTTGTAAATAAAAT
>CALXBX010000052.1 GCA_944386655.1 uncultured Clostridia bacterium
CTATCTTTCCTTCCTTCGAACAAGTTCTCTGTCCAGTCCAATTTCATTACAACGACTTCCGTTCGACTTGCATGTCTTATGTGCGCCGCCAGCGTTTATCCTGAGCCAGGATCAAACTCTCATATTCATGGTATTTATATTTTCGATTGATTGTTCAATCTACACTATAAATCTTTTTGAGTTTTAGCTCATTTTTTTGCTTGCTTTGTGGTAGTACTTCTACTACCGCTTGGTTTCTTCAAAGGTTTGTTTATTGTTTACTTTTCAATGTACTTTTTTGTAATACAATCTGTTGTGTAACGACTTGTATTTTACTACTTTTTATAACTGTTGTCAACACTTTTTTAAAACTTTTCTAAAATATTTTTTAGAGGTTTTAAAGGGCAAAATAATAAACTAGTAATTTTGCATTTCTCTATCCATCTTTGCATTCACTTTTACTAATTTATATACTTTAAATATATATGTTTTCTTCAGTTACTTGGTACTTAATTATAATAGCATATACATTTTATAAAGTCAATACATTTTTGAAAATTTTTGTCGTTTTTTTGAAACTTATTTTTTGCTGTTTCATTATGTATTTATATTAACATAAATTTAGACAAAAAGCAAGAATTTTTTCTTAGTAATTTCTACCATTTTTGTAGCACATAACTACTCAAAATTAGGTCTATCTATTCCATTTCTTATTTTATTAGAAAAAAAGAATATAGAAAGGAACGTTTAACATTCCTTCTATATTCTATTCTTAATTTTAAAACATATTCTTTGTATTCTTTAAAAATAAAATATTCTCTATAAAATCCATAATGGCATATATTAAAATAGCAAGTCCAACTGTAAACATAACTGCTCCTGAATTTACAATTATATAAATTCCACAAATACACATTGCTATAGCAATAATTAGGCTATATAACCATAAGCGCGAATTTAAATTTCTTAATTTTAGAGCAGTACTTCCTCTTACTAAAGCACTATATACTATCCATACACCTATAATAATTCGAAATACACTTAAAATGGTTCCACTATATGCTATTGTAATAATTCCTATAATAATTGCCATAATACCATATACTAGATGATAATTATATAAATCCTGTTTTCCCTTTGCTTGTACGTAATTTATTATTTTCGCAATTCCTACAATACAGAAAATTCCTCCTAACACGTAAGAAATAATTGCTAATGTTTCTTCTGGTTTCCACATTAAGATAATTCCTATAAGTGCAAATACAATAGATTCTATGATACTCATATAACCTGTCTTTTTTAATAATGTTTGAAAATAATTCATTGCTTTTTCTCCTTTTTTTCTCATTTTATTGCTTTTTCCATCTAAAGTCAATGAATTTTTTCTTAATTTTTTTACTTACTTATAAAACTCCTATCTAATGTAATATACACTAGATAGGAGTTTTATCTTCACTTACTATTCATCCCCTAAAATAACTCTTGATGCTACTGTTTTTTCATAATTTTCTATGGCTTCTTCTTCTGTTAAAGCCTTATTATATATTCTTATTGCATACGCTTTCATTTTTTGAAAGTAAATATCATCCGCCCAAGTATTAGCTCCTATAATAATTGGATACTCTGTATTAGCTAAATAGGTTTTATAATTTTCTACGTAATCTGCATTAAATTTATCTTCTGCAATTTTCTCTCCATCTGACAATACATAAAATGAGCCATCATCTTTTAAAGAAAAAGTTACGTAACTTTCTCCTCCATATACTTCATTTTTAAGAGGAATATGAAAATCATTTACATAGCTTTGACATTGATATTTCGTTCCAGTTGGTATCCCTTGATAAAAAGTTCCACTAAGTATATATTTATAATTTCCTTGCATGCAGTCACAAGAACCATTTCCTATCCCAAATTTGAAAGCCTCCTGTGCTCCCTCTCTTGGTCCCTTATATATAGCTCCTAAGTAAGAAGAATTATCAGCTAAAATCGAACCATATATTTCTATTGTTATACCATCATTTGAAAAGTCTGCTGTACTATTTATTTCTATGCAATCATCTACTCCATCAAAATTAAAATCTGTTCCAGAAAATCCACTAACTACATTTCCTTCTTCATCTGTTTCTGTACCAGAAAAGCCATGTAATTGCGCATCTCCCCAGCTATCAGAATCTTCCATATTAAGTGGATCTAAATTAAAGACTAATCCTTCTGTTACAGCAAGATTACTTCCATATGCCAATTCTACAAAGCTTCCTTCCTCTAGTTGTATCGTTTCTCCAGTTTTTTCATTATATATCCATCCATACTTAGCTTCTCCATAATCTAATAAACCTGTCCCTTTGGATATATAAATACAATCATCTCCATAACTTACGTCTGTATCTTTTATTATAACAACGTTCCACTTATCTCCATTCGTTAGATTCCTACTATATAATTGTTTTCCAATATCATATTTTTCGTTTTCTTCATCCATATAGTGCATTGTCATGATTAATTGTACCGCTTCTTTTTCGCTTCCGACTTCTGTTAGTTTTTTTGCTAAATTTGCTTGTGTGATAATTCCATTATCTCCCACTAACATATCTATACTTACACCCGCCAAAATAATCAATACGATAATGGTAACAACCAACGCAATTAATGTAATTCCTTTTTGACTATTTTTATTTTCTTTCATCATCTGCTGTTTTTTCATTTTTTCTTCCCTCTTTCGCTCATTTTTCTTATGTTTTCATTTTGTTTATGTATTTATGTGAACAAATAGTTATCGTTCTATAATATTATTTTACCTTTATCATTTCATTTTGTCAATTACCTTTTATTGTATTTTAATTCTGAATCTTATAGCTCTACTAAAATCACATCATCTCCTATACAAGTAATTTTTTGCCATGGTATTACAATATCATTACTATTAGAAAACATACTAAGCAGTTTATTATTTCCTGGTACAATAATAGAAGTAATGCTTCCACTTTCTAAGTCAGCACAAACATCTTGCACAAAACCGAAGTCTTTTTCCGTCTGTAATATTAATCACTTCTTTATGCTTAAAATCTAATCCCTTTTGTCCCATTTTCTTTTCTCTCCTTTTTTCTACTTATATATATGAAGAAAAATAATAAAAGTTGCTATGGATATAACAACTTTTATCGATAAATTCTTTTTATATGTTCTATTGCACTTTTTTCTAATCTAGATACTTGTGCCTGAGATATACCTATCTCGTCTGCCACTTCTATTTGTGTTCTTCCTTCAAAAAATCTTTTTTCTACTATCATTTTTTCTTTATCATTTAATTTTTTCATTGCTTCTATAATGGTAATGGTTTCTGCCCAATATTCGTCCGTACTTTTATGGTCACTTACTTGGTCCATCACATATAAATTTTCTGTTCCATCTCCATAAACAGGTTCTTGCAGAGAAATTGGCTCTTGAATAGCATCTAAACAAAATACAATTTCTTCTTTTGGCACTCCTAATTCTTGTGCAATTTGTTCTACTGTAGGCTCTTTTTGCGTTTCTTTTGTTATTCTTTCTTTTATTCCCAGTGCTTTATAGGCTAAATCTCTTGTAGACCTACTTACTCGAATTTGATTATTATCTCTTAAATATCTACGTATTTCTCCTACTATCATAGGTACTGCATAAGTAGAAAATTGTACATTTTGACTTAAATCAAAGTTATCCATTGCTTTAATTAATCCTATACAACCTACTTGAAATAAATCATCCAAATTTTCTCCTCTTCCATAGAATCGTTTTATGACACTTAATACTAATTTTAAATTTCCATTTACAAATATATCTCTTGCTTCTTTATCTCCTTTTTTGATTCTTATGAACAACTCTTTCTTTTCTTCTGCAGAAAGTACTGGTATTTTGGACGTATCTACGCCACATATTTCTACCTTGTTTGCCATAAAAAACTCCTTATCCATATTTGTATTACTACAAGTATTTCCAAAAGAAGTTTTTTTATGCAAAATCTTTATCCTGTTTTACTCATAATTTCTTTTTTCATTTTTCCAATAATCTTTTTTTCTAATCGTGAAATATAACTTTGGGATATTCCTAACATATCTGCTACTTCTTTTTGTGTTTTTTCATTTCCTCCCATAAAGCCAAAACGTAATTCCATAATGTTTCTTTCTCGATTACTTAATTTAGCAATAGAAGCTTTTAATAATTGTTTATCTACTTCGTCTTCTATTCCTCTGGAAGTAACATCTGGGTCTGTTCCCAAAATATCGGACAATAACAGTTCGTTGCCATCTCCATCTTGGTTTAATGGTTCATCAATAGAAATTTCTCCCTTCATGCGATTGCTTCTTCGCAAATACATTAAAATTTCATTTTCTATACACCTAGAGGCATAAGTAGCTAATTTTATTTTTTTATCTGTATTAAAGGTATTTACTCCTTTCATTAATCCAATCGTACCAATGGATATTAAATCTTCTATGCCAACCCCTGTATTTTCAAATTTCTTTGCAATATACACCACTAATCTTAAATTTCTTTCCACTAAAGTTTGCCTTACTTCTAAATCTCCTGTTCCTAATTTTTGCAATAATTCTTCCTCTTCTTCTGGTGTAAGTGGAGGTGGCAGTGTAGCACTTCCTCCTATGTAATAGATTGGCATTTCTTCTATTTGATTATCGTTCATCAGTTTTGCATAGATGGTATTCATACTATTCACTAACATTTGTAATATATTCATCTTTTCTGCTCCCTTCCCATATGTCTAATCCTATTAAAGCGTGATAATTACCTTTTTTGCTAAATGGCTTATCATAAATTCCTATAATCATATTCTTTATTTCTTCTTCCTCCTCTTCTTTCTCCAAAATAACTCTATTGGCTTTTAGTCCTATTAACATACCATTTTGTTTTCCTAAAGAAGAAAAAGGAATCACTCTTAATTTAGACATATATTCTATATTTTCTTTTCTAAATTCTTCATCTATTTGCTCACCTCCCATCCATTTTTCTAAATGTTCTATCATTCCTTTAGGAATAATTTCTTGCAAAACTTCTTTTTCCACTACCGCAACTGGCATCCCTGTAAGAGGGTCTTTTAGCATATTCCCTGTATCTATCATTGCCTTTGTTTTTACGCTTTGTTTTTCTATTTCGATACAAATTTCACAAAACATATCCTTTTTACTGATTCTATTTTTTACTACTTTAAAAGCAATAGCAGTAATGGTAAATCCTACAATTCCTCCTAGCAAAGCAATTTTTAAAGGATAAGTGCCTATATACATTCCGTTTTTCATTAAAATTTCTTGTGGTTTTACAAAATATAATAGGGCAAAAGCGCATCCGCCAAATACAAAAGAAGTTAAATAAAAAATCAAAATTTGTTTTAATAATATTTTTATGTGTTTTGCATTATAGGCTAGATATACCATCACGATGGACAATATTATTTTTAAAATGGTATTAGAATATATTTCTAATATTTGCATGTACCCTAAAATAGCATACAGGCTTCCTATCAAAGAGGATAAAAATAGTCTCCCATGTTTTATTTTTATTTTTAAAATATACGCAGTCGCAAATAAGATAATGTAATTCATACAAAGATTTTCTAATAGTACAACATCTAAATAGACCGTCATACTTGTTTCACCTCTTGCTTTTTCTTCCTTCTTCCTATTTTCTTTTGTAAATTTCTTACGCTATTGTACAACATTTGCTTTTCAAATTGTGTCATATCTTAGGCTCGAAAAAAAGAAATCATCTACATAATCAGATGATTTCTTTTCTCTTTTTCTTCTATTCTATTTTGCTTCTTTTTTTTCGACAGAATTTTCTATTTTTCTTTCTGTGTCCATTTAACCCTGACTTAAATGAGACATGTCACACTTAAGCCTGACTTAAATGGGACATTTTTTATTTGATTCCTTTATTTTTTCTTAGGAAAGATGGTATATCTAAGTCATTAGAGGAATTTGTATTTTCTACTGGTGCTGGGATGGAATTAATTTTTTCTCCCCATGCTTTATCTACAATGCTATCTACGTTGCTTGCTACTGAATTTGCATCTTTCTCGAAACCTGTTGCAATAACAGTGATAACAATATCTTCATCTAGGCTTTCGTCAATAACTGCACCAAAGATAATATTTGCTTCTGGATCTACACTTCTTTGTACTAGTTCTGCTGCTGTATTTACTTCGTGTAATCCTAGGTTTGGTCCACCTGTAATATTGATAATAACTCCTCTTGCTCCTTCAATAGATGTTTCTAATAATGGGCTTTGTACAGCTTGTTTTGCCGCATCTTCTGCTCTATTTTCTCCTGATGCTCTACCAATACCCATATGTGCCATTCCTGTATTCAACATGATAGTTTTTACGTCTGCAAAATCTAGGTTAACAAGTCCTGGTATAGCAATTAAATCGGAAATACCTTGTACACCTTGTCTTAAAACATCGTCTGCCATTTTGAAAGCTTCTACGATAGAAGTTTTTCTATCTATAATCTGTAATAGTTTATCGTTTGGAATAACTACTAAGGTATCTACTTTTCCTTTTAAGCTTTCTACTCCTCTTTCTGCTTGAGAAAGACGTTTTTTTCCTTCGAAAGTAAATGGTTTTGTAACAACTCCTATTGTTAAAATTCCCATTTCCTTTGCACAGGCTGCTACGATAGGTGCTGCACCTGTTCCTGTTCCTCCGCCCATACCAGCGGTAACGAATACCATGTCTGCACCACGAAGTGCTTCTTGTATTTCTGCCTTACTCTCTTCTGCTGCTTGCGCTCCTATATCTGGGTTAGCTCCTGCTCCTAACCCTCTTGTAATTTTTTCTCCAATTTGTATTTTGGATCCTGCTTTTGAAAGTAATAATGCTTGTCTATCTGTATTCACTCCTATAAAGTCTACTCCTTTAATTCCTGAGTCCACCATACGATTTACTGCATTATTACCAGCTCCCCCTACACCAATTACTTTTATGGTAGCGGTCCCATCTAACATTGTATTTTCATCTACGCTATCTACTATCATATTGCTATTTTCCTCCTTCTACTATATATCTATTTTTAAAAAATTAATAACTATTTGTTTGTAACTATTCTGATGCTATTAAAAATATGCCCCCTATTTTCTTTTTAAGAATAAAAGAATTCTTTAATTCTTTCTATCACTGTTTTGAAAAAACTTTCTTGTGTATTCGAATCTATATTACTCGATACTGTTTTTGCATATGGTCTTGCTGCTACATATCGTATTAAAGAATAGGCTGTTCTAAATTCTGGTCTTACTGTACTTACCAATCTTCCTGTAGATATTTTTACTGGAATATTTAATATTACTTTTCCTGCTACATCACTTTTATTAATATTGGTAATTCCTTGTCCTGTTAATATCACATTATTAATTCTTTGTTTAATTCCCTGCATAGTAATGTCTTTATTCACTAATGAAAAAATTTCTTCTATTCTTGCTTCTATAATTTCTATTAATTCTGAACTTTTTATTGCTTTTGATTTTACATCTTCTCTACAAGTATTTAGAATAATTTCATTATCGTTATCGATAAAAGATTTCATAGCTAGTCCATATTGTTTTTTTAATTTTTCTGCCTCTTCTTCTGAAATATTGAGTACTAATGCAATATCGGATGTAATGCTATCTCCTCCTAAAGGAATAGTATCTGTATAAATGAATCCATTTCCTTCAAATACACCAATCTCTGTATTTCCTGCTCCAATATCTAATAACATAACATTATCGTTTAATTCATTATTATCTAGCATTACATTTCTTTCTGCTAATGTAACTGGCACCAAGCCATCGATATCCAATCCCGCTTTTCTAAAAATATTCATTAACTGTTTTACATAGTCTTTATCTGCTAATAACACTTGTGCATTTAAGGTAAAATTAGAAGATAAATTTCCTACTGGATCTGCTACCGATTTTCCATCCTCTAAGATAAAACAGTCTGGAACGATATCTATAATAGTTTTTCCCTCTGGTATTTCTACGTCCTTTACTTGCATAATACTACTGGATACATCTTTTACAGATATTCCTGCGTATTTATCTTTTGCCTCTTTGGTAATGCTATTTTGTACAATCGTTACATACTTTCCTGGTATAGTTACATAACTAGAATTAATTTTTAGTTCCGTTTCTGCCTCTGCCTCTTCTATTACTTTTGAAACAGCTAAAGCGACTTCGTCTTCATCAATAATTTTAGATTTTTTTATTCCATGACACGTATGACTGGTATTACAAATTATCTCTATTTGATTAAAATTATTGACTTCTCCTACTACTAAACTAACCTTAGAAGTACCGATGTCTAGCCCTACAATTATATCACCTATAGCCAAAGCTAACTCCTCCATTTTTTACTTCAATTTAACTTTCCTTAGAATATTATATTTCGGCAAAAAAGTCAATAGAATTTGTTATATTTTTGTAATATTTTCGTAACAAACCTGTAATAATGTTTTCTTTTGTCGATTTATGTATTTTATAACTTTTCTATTGATTTTTTCCACTTTTATTTTCTTTTTTCATTCAATTATTTTTGTATTATTGTTTTTTACTTTCTTTGATGGTTGCCTCCGCTTTTGCAATAATTTTTCTATCTGTAATTTTTTCTACATAATATCTACGAATGGTTCCCAAATTATTAAACATTCTTCCCACAAACACAACTACAGCTGCCAAATGAATGTCTACATTTAATTTTTGTCCTAAATAAGTTAATGCCATTGCCAAAATTGCATTTACAAAAAATCCGGATATAAATATTTTCATATCAAATTTCTTTTGCAAACTAGAACTAATAGCTCCAAATACGGAATCTAATGCTGCAATAATAGCAATTGCCAAATAACCAGAATATGTATATGGTATCATTGGGATATTTACACCAATTAACGCTCCTACAATACATCCAATAAGAATAGCAATGAATAACATCATTCTTCTTCAACCTCCTTTGCATAATTCAAACTCATAAGTTCTCTAGAACTGCTATAAGCAGGAATTGTAATATTGTTTTGTTGTACTAGTTCTACGGTTTCTCCATTACTAGTATGGGTATCGATAAATCCACTGTTTTTTAGGCTAAGTGCACTAAATAAATAAGTTTGGTCTCCAATTGCCTTTACCACATAAGGAGATGTTACTCTTTCGGTATTCACTAAAATGCTATCTCCTACTGCTACAATCTCCGACATATTTACGATTCTTTTATCATTAATAGAAATAGCTTCTGCTCCTGCTAGACGAAGTTCATTGACTAGCACTAATAAATCGTCTGCTGAAATAGTTTGCACATCGTTATCTGTTAGAGTTACAATAACACCATTTCCTACCACATCTGTTTTTCCTAATAATAAATTGGTTTGCTCTAATTCTTGGTCTAAAATTTCAGAAGATTCCTCATTCGATGCTATGGTTCTTTTATATTCATCAATGGTATTTTGTGTTTCTGTTAATCGTTGCGCTGTTTCCTCATATTTTTCTTTCCAACTAGAAAGCATGGTTCTTAGTTCGGTCTCTCTTGCTGTTTCTATGCCTGTAATATCTGTTTCTTCTATCGTTTTAAATTGAGCAAACATGACTGCCACTAAAAGCATGGTAACTAAACCTATAATGACAACAATGTATATTTTTTGTTTTTTCATTTTTCCCTCCTTGTCTATATCTTCTAATTTTGTGTTCTCATATATTTCGCAGAAATAACTCCTGAATATTTTGGAATTTCTACTTTATTAGATTTTTTGATGCTCGTTACAATTCCATAAGAATTTAATTCTTCTAAAAAACCACCTGGTCTATCTAATGCTGTCATTAACCTTTCTGGGAAGCCAATTGCCTTAATAACAAAAGGAGAACTTACTCTAGAGTCATTTACTTTAATCACATTTCCTATACAAATAATACTTGTAGTAGAAACTACTCTTTGACCATTAATGGATATAGCTTCTGCCCCTGCATTTTTAAGTTCATTGACTATCATTCGAATATCAGAATCGTGTACTAGGTGATTCGATATTTGGTCTAACACACTAATAGAATCTACAGTTGCATTAGGGTCGTCTTGTAATGTAATTTCTACACCTTGACCTTCTAAATCTGTTAGCCCTAGCAAATTATTATTTAATTTAATT
The DNA here is from genome assembly GCA_944386655.1 of uncultured Clostridia bacterium. Lineage (GTDB taxonomy): Bacteria > Bacillota > Clostridia > TANB77 > CAG-508 > UMGS1663. Next base: position 10,131 of record CALXBX010000052.1, read on the forward strand.
TCCGCTTCTTTTTCTGCAGAACTATCATCGTTTTGAGTAGCCTGCTCTCTTACTTGTGCAAGCTCTTTTTCTGCATTTTCTAAACTACTATATGCATTATCATATCTTTCTTTCATTCTTAGCACTTCATCTCTTAATTCATCTTCTGCTAAGGTTTGGCTAACTGTTTCGTTCGTTCCTTTTATGGTATTGATTTGTATCACAATAGCAATGGTTAGTATCATACATACAATTCCTAATGTGATAGCTATTTTATTTTTACTCAAATTCTTTCACTTCCTTTTTATACATTTACATTTTGTCTAAACATTGGATATTCTTTGTTTAAATCCATATTTACAAAAATTTCTCCTGCCACGCCTTTTTCTTTTTCTAAAATGGCTTTTACATTTAAGATTTTATCGCTTAAATTAGTGGCATCTCCCATATGTACTATTTTTTGCTCCGATTCCATTACTAATTTATAGTCCTCGTCATCTTCTATACCTATTCTTGTAATGTAGCTTGCTATGTCATTTTCTTTAGCTAAATTCATAATACGAAGTACTGTCTCTAGTTTTTCTAAGTCGCTTTGACCTAATCTATTTCCTACTACTAACTCATCTACACTGGTTTCCAACCCTTGCAAAATAGGTAATTCCAATTTTTCAGGAGAAAGCTCTAATAAATAGCCTTGATTACTCATATATAAATACTGGTTGTCCTTTTCTATCATAAAAGTAGCTACTCTTTCTGTTACTGTAATTTGTATTTCTGCTGGCAAATTTCTGTTAATGGTTACTTTTTCTATATAAGCATTTTGCTTAATATTGTTTCTTGTTTGTCCTTTTCCTACTTTAAAAATATTCTCTCCTACCGTAATTCCTGATAAGCTAATAATTTCTGCTGTACTAATTTGACTATTGCCTTGCACCGTTATAGTTTGTATATTAAAAATTGGTGATAACATAACAGCAATTGTAGAAGCTACTAGGATAATGGCTAGACTAGTAAATCCTACAATTTTTTTGATTTTCTTTTTCTTTTTTTCTCTTCTGATATATTCTTCCTCCGAAATTGGCTCTTGTTGCTTCGGAATGTATTTTTTCTTGTTTTTTACCACTTGGGATCTGTTCGATATTTTGCTTGTTTGCTTTATTGGTTCTGATTGTTTTATCTGTTTTTCTCTATTTTGTGTTATCTGCTTTTTCTTTGCCTTTTTTATCTTACTATTCTTTCGAGAGCTATTAGTTTTTCTATTAGGATACGACATCTCTTGCTGTGGTTTATGCTGTTTTTTTGGTTCTTCTATTTTGGTAACACCTATTACAATTTCATCGTCAAAACGAAATGTATCCTCATCTTGTTTTTGTACTTCTTCTTTTCCTTTCATCCTTTTCCCTTTTGCAAAAACTTTTCTCTTCTTTTCTTCTTTGGTATTTCTTGCCATTATCTCACCTCTTTTCTTTTATGTATTTTTCAATTCTATTTTTGCACCTATTTTGGTTAACTTTTCTTCTAATTTTTCATATCCTCTTTGGATATACTCTATATTTTCCACTTTTGTTATTCCTCTGGCTCCTAATCCTGCAATTACTAACGCTGCTCCTCCTCGCAAATCTGTACTAGTTACTGTTGCAGCACTAAGCCTCTTTACTCCTTTAATAACTGCCATTTTCCCTTCTATTTGAATTTTGGCTCCCATCCTCTGCAATTCTGTTAAATATTTATATCGGTTTTCAAAAATATTTTCAATAATGACAGAGGTTCCTTTTGCTGTAGTAAGCATAGCTCCAAAAATGGATTGCATATCTGTTGGAAAACCTGGGTATGGCATGGTTTTGATATCTACCGCTTTTAGCTTTTTGGGTACTTGTATTTCTATTTTCTTATTTCCCACCTCTATTTTTGCACCTGCTTCTTGCAATTTATAGATGATAGGTGTTACATGCTCTGGCACTACTTGATTAAGGATTAAATTTCCACCCGTTACTGCTGCTGCACAAAGAAATGTTCCCGTTTCTATTCTATCTGGCATTACTTTATAGCTAACTTCTTTTAGTTTTTTTACTCCTGTAATTTTTACAATGTTGGTTCCTGCACCTTCTATTTTAGCTCCCATACGATTTAAAAAGATAGCTAAGTCTTCTATTTCTGGCTCCATAGCAGCATTTGTTATGGTAGTTTCTCCTTCTGCTAGCACTGATGCTAATATGATATTTTCTGTGGCACCCACACTTGGAAAATCTAGGTTGATATTTGCCCCTATTATTTTATCACACTTGCACCTAATAAATCCAGCATTTTCCTCAATATTTATTCCTAATTTTTTAAAAGCGTTCAAATGTAGGTCTATAGGCCTTGCTCCAATCTCGCAACCCCCTGGATACGTAAAAACTGCTTCTTTAAACCTTCCTACAATTGCTCCTGCCATAATTACTGTAGAGCGCATTTGTCTCATTAAGTCTTCTGGTATTTCTGTACTTTTCATTGGTTTCGAATTGATTTCTATTTTATCACCATTTTTACTAACTTTGCAACCTAAATATTTTAATATCTTTAAGGTGATTTGTGTATCATGAATATTGGGCACGTGATACAATTTTGTACTACTGCCATTTAAAATACTTGCTGCTATAATAGGTAGGGATGCATTTTTTGAACCAGATATGTACACTTCCCCTTCTAATTTTCTTCCTCCTTCTATGATATATTCTTGCATTTTGTTTTCTCCCTTCTTGATTATTTTGCTATATATTATGTTGCATCTTATAAAAAAGTGAGAATTTGCTTTTTTGCTTTGCAAGAAAAAAGAACTAGGAGGAAGTTTCTAGTTCTTTTTGTGCTGTATTTGGATAATATTCCGTTATCATATGAATAGCATTCTCACTCTGTTTAACTTTCATTTTTATTGGAAAGCTTTTTAATTTTTTTGTCTTCTATATATTCATAATCTAATTTATTTGTTTTAGATACAACGGATTCTCCAAGATTTTTTTCAATATCCTCCCTGGCAACTTTCGCAGCATGTCCTCCCATTTTAGCGACTTTAATATTTTCCTTTAATCCATTTGGTTTTTGTTTAGTTGCTAACCTCTTAGTAGCTTCCTCTGATAAATCTGTTAATATTAGTTCTATATTGTCTATATTATCTCTTTCTGTTCCTAAATGTGCTAACCATTGTTTTATTGGCTCAGCATTTTTGGAAGGAATTGATTCTATGATACGAAACATTCCTTCAATATCACACACATCTGTCATGCGATATTTTCCATCTTTTGCCTTTAATTTCAAACCGTTACAATTTGTAACGGTTTCATTTCCTTCCTCTTTTAACCTCTTCTTTAAAACCCTCCAATATACAGTTGGATTTTTACTTTCTGCTAGAACACCAACTATATCAACAACACTAATATAATATTTTTCTTCATCTTTATCCCATATTGTTCTTATTGTTTCATTATTAAATAATTTATTTATTAATTGCATTTTATTTTCGTCCATTTTACACCTCTTTTCCTTAAATTTTGAACAACTTAAAAATCTCTTTCTAATTATTTTGCTTCGCATAGAATTTCTATTATCCTTCACCAGAATTCAATTCTCTTATTTCTTTAGCATTTTTATTGGATATTACCTTCTTTCCTGTTTCCTTTTCTAGTTGCTCTTTTGCGATTCTTGCAATATTTCCACCTTTTATCACGGAATCTTCTGCTTCTTTAAATCCTTTTGCCTTCTTACTCTTTGATATTTCAGTAGAAGATGTTTCTGCAAGCATATTTAAAACAAGTTCCATATTCGTCATATTATCACGTAGATTTTCCTTCTTTAATCCTTTTAAATCTTTATACTCTTTGACAGAATAACCACTCCAAGCTTGTGTCAAAATATTTGTTAATATTGCAAAATCTCTACTAGCACTTATTCCTTTTTGTCTTAGTTCATCTGTAAATTCTTTTCTTATATCTATTGTTTTTAATCTTTGATTTATCCATTCTTCTGAATATCCTTTTCTTCTATAGGTATCTAATGCTCTATTTATTGCTATTTCTGGATCATATGCTTCATCTATTCGTTCTCTTCCCACTTGTGCAAGCCATAGTTTAAAAGGTTCCGCCTTTTTGGATGGTATGGATTGTATTAAACGTAAAATTTGTTCTGTAGTCATTACATCCGTGTCTCTTAACTTTCCATCATAGGCTTCCATTTTCAACTGGTTAGTATTACTAACCAGTTCACTACCCTCTTCTTTCAGTTTATTCTTTAGCCATTTCCAATAATTTCTCGATTTTTGATAATCATTGTCTGTTAATGCTGCCACTATATCCACTACTGAAAAATACCATTTTTCTTGTTTTTCATCCCATTTTGCTCTAATTTTCTTATCTTCAAATAGTTTTAATTCATTCTCCTGACGCATCTTTTCCTCCTTTCTCAAATTGTTTTAGAATTTTTGTTAAACCGCTTCTTAATTCTCTCCATTTATATCATACTTTTCTCACTTTTTCAATATTTTTACGAAAATTTGTTCTTATTTTTTTGTGTTTTCTTATTTATTTAAGAAACAAGAAATCATATTTAACCAATCGTTTAAAATTTTCCTGTTATTTCGATTTTTTTGGTATAAAATCTACCAATTTTTGCTAAAATGTTTTATATTATTATTAAGTTTATTCGTAAAGGGGATGAAAATAGAATGAATGTAACCAAAAATAAATTGAAAGAAGCTTTAGATACTTTAGGTGTCTTTCCAAAAAGTTCTTTGACAAAAGAGGAACTTCTGAAAGAATTTTATCAATTCTTTGACGAACGCTCTGAACAATTTATTGCCATTATTAATCCAAAAATTTATCAGATTATGAAAAAATTAATGAAAGCAGATAAAAATGGCATAGAGGTAGAATTAGAAGCTGAACCTGAAGTAAACTTTTTAGAAGAAGTGCTTCTTATTTCTGAGCCAGTATTTACTGACGAGAAAATACATATACAGTTAAGAGAAGAGATGAAAGACAGAGTTGCCAAACTAATTCTTCCTAAATATGAAAAAGTTATCAAACAAATGCAAATAATTGTGGATTTTATCATTCATTTAATAGATGCTTATGGAATTATGGAAGATTATGAAGTTTGTGATAGGATAGCACATTTTTTAGGAATACAAATAAGTTCTCCTATTCTTTTGTCTTTGTCGTTATATCATGTAGACTTAAGCTACCATGTAACAGTAACAGATTTTGGTGATACATTCTATTTAACCAATACCTTTATTAACCATCCAGAAGATTTAATTATGGAGCGAGAAAGTAGAGATTTAACTTATAAAGATTATACCTTAGAGGAACTAAATGAGGACATTTGGGATAATTTGCAACATTCTAAAGAAGCACAAAAAGTAATACAATTTTTAGAAAAAAAGAAGGTAGAATTTGCCGATGAAGCCACTTTGTCTATGGTATTAACTATTATGAGTTCTCCTTCCATAGAGATAGAAGACTTTATGAAACTAATTCCTATCGATTTTGCAGATATCCATGAAGCCAATGAATATTTGCAACTACTAATGAACCTACATAATAGTATCCCTCATTACGCTTTATATGGATACTCTCCTAAAGAACTAGTAGAAATGCAAAAAGAAAAAATAGAACAAGAAGAAAAAGAAAAGAAGAAGAAAAAAATAGGAAGAAATGACCCTTGTCCTTGTGGAAGTGGGAAAAAATATAAAAATTGTTGCCTAAATAAAGTTATTTCTGTAGATTTTAGACATGAGGCATCAAAAGATTGTATAACTGAAGAAGATGCAAAACTCTTTTTCGATTTAAAAAACTCTTTATTTGACTACACAAACAAAAAATACCATATCAATCCTGACTTAAAAGATATACGAGATATTTGTGATGCCGAGCCGGAAGAAGTTATTGAAATACGAAATAAAATATGGGAAAATAGCACGGTCATTCCAAATTATATAAAAGAAAATCCTAATGGTTTATCTCCAGAATGTCTTTCTATCCTAAAAGAGTGGAATAAAAAGAAAATAAACAACAAATTTATTCTATACAAATATGAAGAAGAATTCGCTATATTTATGGATGACAACCATGTTTATGCAGTAAAGGGCCTTAAGGAAAGAATGAAAAACATTATTCCAGAAGCAAAGCTACCACTATTTGTAGAAACGGTACTTCTACCATTTCATGGTCAAATTATTTATGATTCTTATCTTCTTCAATACACTTTATCTTTTGGAAAAGGTATGAGAAATATGTTAGATAAAACTTATCAAAAGGCATTAAAGGATAATAGCATTATTTATGGATTATAGGATTTTGAATTGTAGGGTTTTTAAAAGGAGATGCGCTCCATCTCCTTTTTTCTTCCATATTTCGACTTTTTTCCTCAGGTGTCCCACTAAACCCTGACTTGAATGAGACATGTCACAAAAAAGTCAGGGTTTAATAGGACATTAATAATCCTGCACACTTAATGTTGGATAAGTAAATGTCATTCCTTTTTGTGATACTTTTCCATTTGGATTATGGTCTTTTTGCATGGTATTTTGCCCTTTACATAGGTATTCTGTTTTCATTGCATTGGTTGGATTCCCTCCACCCTGTATCACAGGATCGTTCCAAGTGGAATCTACTGCGTACCAATTTTGCTCTATTTGTACATAGTTCCATAAATGAGATTCTGTATGTCCCTCTGTATTGGTTGCCGTTCCTGATACTAGAACACAAGGAATACCAATTGCATCTAACACATATTTTAAAGCTTTTGCATAACCTTCACAAACCACTTGCTTTTCTATTAATGCTCCATAAATATTTCTTGTATTAGCTCGATTTAAAGTTTCATCATAGGTTATGGTATCTACCAAATAATTATTCAATTGAGATATTTTTTGATAGGTATTTCCTGTTAACTGTGCGATAATGGTTTGTCTTATATTCTCTAATTGTTGTAATTCTTCATTTATCATTTCTTTGGATGTATATCCGGCTGCATAATAATTGCTACTTTCGGCAGGTCCTATTGATACACTATAGGTACTATAATTCCAAAAAGTTGTCTGCTGTGTATATAAATATACTTTTGAACTATCTATATAAAATAAATCTACTCTATCTGTATTAATGGCATCCCAAGCATCTTGGTAAGCTTGTTCTAACTTTTCTGCACCATTTTCTTGTTGTAGTAATTCTTGAAAAGTATCTCCCATTTCAATCGTATAGGTTCCTGTTTTCATATCTTCTATATGACTTTCAATAGCTCTATAAAGTTTCTTAGCCTCTTCTCCTAATTGCGCATAAAAATAGCCATTACTTTCTTTAACTACTCTTCCTTCTTCGTTAGAATGATGATTTTCTACTTTTAAGACAGGTTCTACCGTATTGGTTTCTATATATTGTATTTCGTTTTTTAAGCTACTTTCGCTCATAACATTTTCTACTATGCTAGATACTTCTTCTGTATTCTCTTTATTTGGTAATAATTCTATATTCGCTTGTTTTATCACTAATATTCCTAATATAACAATGATAAAAACAATTAAGGTTACTACTATCTTTCCAAAATTACTTTTCTTCTCCATATCTTCCTTCCTCTTCTTTTATAATTTTCTTTATTTCTTTCATTCTAGAAATAGTTGTAATGTATCCTATATTATAACAATAATCTATTTTCTTAATATTAAATACACTTGCCTCTGACAAATCTAGTTCTAATGTATAATCACTTTCTTTTACCGCTTCCTGCGAGCGATTATCAAAAAGAATATCTACTGCTTTAAATGCAATATCATAAGCATTTTTTGGTTTAAAATTCAAACCCGCACTAAATTTTACAGAAAGTACTTTATCTACTCCTAATTTTCTTACTTCTTTTGCTGGCAGATTATCTAATATTCCTCCGTCTACAAATTGATGACCTTCGTATTCGCATGGTTCAAATATAACTGGATAGCTACAGCTTGCTCTTACTGCTGTTTCTATTGATATACTATTCAGATGATTTTCCTGTACTTTTTTCGCATTTGTAAAAACGTATTCTTTACTATCTAAAATATCCACTGTTGGAATGACAAGTGGCATTTTTATATCTGTTATATTCTTTATATTTTTTGATTTTGCACACTCTTTTACTGCAATTTCTATACTCTCTCCAGATAATAACCCATATCCTAAAATTTTTCTCGTTTTACGTACATTATTTACTACATGTTTTGGATTTGCCTTCATAATTTCTTTGGCAAAAAAATGAAAAATTTCTAACATTTTTTCTGTGCTATATCCCATAGCATATAATGCCGCTACAATACTCCCTATACTAGTACCTCCAATGGCATCTATGGTAATGTTATTATCTTCTAAGGCTTTTATTACTCCTATATGAGCCGCCCCTTTCACACCACCACCAGCTAAAGCTAATCCTAAACTCATGTTTTATCTCCTTATCTGTTTTATTTTATCTCTCTCATGTTACTTTACTAATCACTCTCTATTTTTATTATATCGTATTTTGCTTGGTTTGGATATAGTATTTTAAAATTTTCTTTCTCTTTGTAGATTGTATATTTTTCTTTTTTTTACATATACTATAAAAAAATAAATAAAGGAGAGTTTTTATATGTATCCTCAGTATCCATATTATAGCTTAAAAGATGAATGCAAACGCATTCCTATTACTTTTCCAGCTCAGCATCAAGATGTACAATCTGGTATGGAATATTTAATGAATCCCCTTCCTATTTTTGATAATCCTGAAGTAACAGGAAGCGGAAAATTAAAAGATAAAGTCACCATCATTACTGGTGGTGACAGTGGGATTGGAAGAGCCATTTCTGTATTATTTGCCAAAGAAGGCTCTGATATTGCCATTGTTTATTTAAATGAAAAAGAAGATGCTTTGGTTACCCAAAAAGCGGTAGAAAGCTATGGTAGAAAATGCATGCTTATTGAGGGCGATCTTCGCAAAGAAGCATTTTCTAGCTTTATTGTAGAAAATGTTATCAAAAACTTAGGGAAAATTGATATTCTTATCAATAATTGTGGTGTGCAATTCCCACAAAACAGTATTTTGGATATTACTGCTGAACAATTAAAAAATACATTTGAAACAAATATTTTTTCTTTTTTCTATTTAACCAAAGCCGTTTTACCTCATTTAGCTCCTCACAGTAGTATTATAAACACTACTTCTGTAACTGCATTTGAAGGACATAAAACTTTAATTGATTACTCTAGTACCAAAGGCGCTATTAGTGTTTTTACAAAATCTCTTGCTCTTTCTTTAGCTTCTGAAAAGATTCGTGTGAATGCAGTAGCTCCCGGTCCTATTTGGACACCACTTATTCCTGCCAGTTTTTCTAAAGAAGAAGTATCTATTTTTGGTACAGATGTACCTTTAAAGCGTGCTGGGCAACCATTTGAATTAGCTCCTGCTTATCTTTACTTAGCCAGTGATGATTCTCGTTATGTAACAGGGCAAATTATCCATGTTAATGGTGGCAGTATGGTATAAAACGGATAAATGAACTTTAAGGAACGTCCCCAATGTTCATTTTTTTCTGATAATGTCATTTCTAGCAAATATAGAGTTTGGGTGTATCATTTTTCTTTGTTTTATCATTTTTGGTATTGTGAAGTGGTCTATATCCCATAAAATGGCTTCATCCATATCTCTTTTGGCTAAATTCTTTACTTGCTCTAATTCTTCTGTATTTTCTCTAGTATCTTCTATTTTATCTGCTAGAAAAATAATTTTATCGAGCTTTGTCATATTTGCTCTACCAGTAGTATGATAATAAATAGCATCTTGCATTTCTTTAGTAAAATGGTATTTCTTTTTGGCTATATCGGCTCCTATTTTTCCATGCAATGTGACAGATTGTATTTTATCAAATTCATCCATTTCTATTTTATTTTGTACACAATATAAAAAATATTGTTCTTTTGTCATTTCTTTTGCAATATCATGCACTAATCCTACAAGCATTGCTTCTAGCGGGTCTTCGCCATATAGTTCTGCCAATTCTTTTGCTTTTTGCATGGTTCCTATGGAATGTTCATATCTTTTTTCCGATACGCTTCTTTTGACATCTTCTTTTATGGTTTCTAACATTTTTTCTTTTTGCTGATTGGATAAGGACAAAAAATAACTGTCTTCTGATTTTACCATAAATTTCACCTCTTTCACTTCATTTTTTATAATTACTATTACATCATTTGCTATTTCGTTTAATCCGAACAATCTGCTACTTTCCTAAATTTACAGAAATAGTGAATGCGACCGAAAAAACCTAACTTTTAATATTTCACCACTAATCTATCAAATTTGGATCTTATATAGTTTTCTAATTTTTGCATAAATTCGTCTGGTTGTATTTCGTTTTTTGCTACCATTTCTAAGCCTTTCTCCCAGCTAGCTGTTAGTTTTGGATTGAGCATATCTGGCATAGAGGATTTTATCACATCATAGATAATTTCTCCCTTTTGGGTTGGTGTAATAATTTGTGTTTTATTGTTAATCGCAATGTATTGAATTTTTTCTAGTTTTTTTATAATCTCTGCCCTAGTAGCACTTGTTCCAATACCTGCTCCTTTGATTTGCTCTCGCAGCTCCTCTTCTTCTATTAGTTTTCCTGCATTCTCCATTGCTAGTATCATAGAGCCGGAATTGTATCTAGTAGGAGGAGAAGTCTCTGCTTCTTTTACTTCATAATTTTCTACGCCTATTTCTTGTCCTTTTTTTAAATTTTTTAGAATTTCCAATGGTTGTATTTCTTCTTCATTTTGCTCTTCTTCTGTCTTTTTATCCACATTTTGTTCTTGTTTTGTGGATGTTTCTTCTTTTGTTTTTGGTTTTAATACTTCTAAATATCCTAAATCTGTACATACTCTTCCACTGCTAGTAAATTGTTCTTTTTCTACTTGCACGGTTACGGCTATTTTCTCGTACTGTGCAGGTGGATAAAAAATAGCTAAGAAGCGTTTTACAATCACTCGGTAAATTTGTTTCTGCAATTCTGGTAATTGCTGATAATTTTCAAATCCTTGTCCTGTTGGAATAATCGCATAGTGGTCCGTGATTTTGCTATCATTTACATATTTTGTTTTTAATAAATTGGTACTATATTTTTCTTTTACCATTTTTTCTATGTAGCCTTGTATTTCTGCATCTGCAAAACCTTTTGCTATACCATTTAAGTTTTTAGAAATGACTTTTGCCACTGCTGTAGATAATACTCTAGCATCTGTTCTTGGATAAGTTACCAATTTTTTTTCATATAAATTTTGAATAATTTCCAGAGTCTCATCCGGTTTTATTTTAAAACGTTTGGTACACTCATTTTGTATTTCTGCTAAATTAAATAATAACGGTGCATTTTCTTTTTGTTTACTTTTCTTAAGCTCTGTTATCGTTGCTTTTTTATTTTGCAAAGAAAGAATAAAGTTTTGTGCTTCTTCTTTCTTTTTAAAGCCATTCTCGTTATATAGTTTTGGAGATTCCCACATAGTGGATTCATTCGTTACTTTCCATTCTGCTGTAAAAGCTCCCTTTTCCTCTCCAAATTTACCAATCACTTTATAATACGGTGTTTTTACAAAATTTCTAATTTCTCGCTCTCTTTCCACTACCATTCCTAATACACAAGTCATTACACGTCCTACTGAAATAGAGGCTCTTTCTTCATTAATTTGTTTAGCCACTCTTCTTCCATAAATAATAGAAAGCAGACGTGAAAAATTAATTCCTATCAAATAATCCTCTTTCGCTCTTAAATAGGCTGAATCAGACAAACTATCATATTCGGATAAATCTTTTGCTTCTTTGATGCCTCTTTTTATCTCTTCCTCTGTTTGAGAATCTATCCAAACTCTTTTTCTTTTCTTATTTTTTACTCCTATTTGCTGTTCTACTAAACGATAAATATATTCTCCTTCTCGCCCAGAGTCTGTGCATACATAAATGGTATCCACGTCTTCTCTTTCTAATAGATTTTTTATAATATTAAATTGTTTTTGCACATTTGGTATTACTTCATATTTATATTCTTTTGGCATAAAGGGAAGGGTATCTAATCGCCATACTTTTAGTTTTTCATCATATTTTTCTGGGTAGGACATGGTAACTAAATGTCCTACACACCAAGTAACAATCCATTCTGCCGACTCTAAATAACCATCTTTTTTTGCGCCATTTATTCCAAGCACTTTAGCAAATTCCATTGCTACAGATGGCTTTTCTGTAATTAATATACTTTTTGTCATTATTTCACCTGCGTATTCTTTTTTATCATTTCTTCTATATCTTGGTTTGCTTTATTTTCTACTTGTTTTATTTGTTCTTTTGTTTTTGCATCTCCATAATCCGTCATATGCAAAATCCTAGAAATATAGTTTTCTTCCTTTATTTTTTGCAAAGTAACACCAAAATTAATATCATAAATATAGGTAACCCATATTACCATATGATCTATATTGGTTTGAATTTCTCCATAAGAAATTGGCTCTTGTTTCATGAACTTTTCAAAAACAGTTGGTGTTATGGTTTCTTTTGCTGTATCTCTATCGGGAAAAGCAATATTCCCTTGCAATCCTGTTGCTAAAATAGTAGGAAAAATATCTGATTTGTCTGCATCTCGAATTATTTTAGCATGTAACAATTCTCTTTCCTTTAAGCCATCCTCTATTTGTAATTTGTTGTGATTTCCAATAGCTTTTCGAATAATGTCGTCATATTGTGGGTCTGCTACAAATTCACGAATAAGCCCTTGTTCAAACAATACTCTATTTCCTTCTTCTGCATGGTTTACACTCATTTTATCTAAAAAAGTATGAAATCTTCTTACTTGTTCAAACCTTCCTATGTCATGCAATAAACCTATTAACTTAGCAAGTAATATATTTTCCTCATCTAGTCCTAAACTAGTGGCTATCCATTCACTTTGTTTTTCTACTCTTTTTATATGTCCTATTTTAATTCTAATTTTTTCATCCTCTGGATTGTAATTTTTAACATAATTTTCAAAAGCTTTTTCTGCTTTTTCTATCTCTATCATCCTATTCCTCCTATTTAAAAATTGCCAAAATTTTGGCTTTATTCTGGCAATTTTATGATAATTTTATAATATCCATTTCCGAAGTATAATTATTATTTCCATAGGCATAAATAATATAAATGATTCCATTTTCTCCTAAGAAAAAGTTATTTACATTGTCTGTTACATACATAGCATTATCTGGGTCTCTTTGATAAATTGTCTGTCCTGCTGCTTGTGAAATAGCCTCGGCATCTTCTGCTGCTTTTCTTACTACATCATCTATTTGTTGATTTACTGCTCTGGTTTCATATCCTTGACTGGTAAGCACATCATTTAAAATTACTTTTTGCCCTGTGCTTAAGTTATAGTTATAAGTCTGCACAATTACTCTTTGTGGGTTATTTCCTTCTTTTAGTGTGGACTTTATAATAAGCGAAAGAATATTGTCATTCACATACGCCACATAGTTTACATTGTAAATGGTGTATACTTGTGCATTATTTAAAACATCATTGGCTTTATTGGCAAAAATAGTTTGTGTGTTATTATTAAATTCTGCTGCCACTTCTCCATTAATATTAAACACTGGCAAGTTAATATCTACACTATATTTTTCATTCTGTTCTTCTTGAATATTATAGGCTGCATACACCAATGGTTGTTCTTCGTGTCCTGCTATTTTTTGTACAGAACTAGTATCATACCCTTGGTCATGTAAATTATTATCAAATAGATTATCGAATTCTGCTTTTAGTTCTTCTTGTGTTTGTTGTGTTGTCGTTGTACTTCCTACTTGATTTTGTGTGGTAATTTCATTAAACTGTTCTTCTCCTGCTATGAATATTTGATAATACATCCCTACTCCAATAGCAATCACACAAAATGTACTAATAACTATATATAATATGGTTCTTTTTTTCATTCTTTCGTTTTCCTTTCTTTTTTCTTATTTGCATTATATCATTAGCGCAAAAGGATTTCAATATAAGACCCATAAAAGTTTGTGTCTTTCCTATGTTTTTCCTATGAATATTTCCTTAATTTTATTGACTATTTCCCCTTTTTCATGTATGATATATACTGATAAATTAGGAAAAAGGAGAAACTAAAAAAATATGTTATGTTCAATATGTCACAAAAATACAGCTGTGATTTTTATAAATAAACAAATGCCTGATAATTCTATCTCTACAGAGGGATTATGCTATGATTGTGCCAAAGAAAAAGGCATTAATCCTATGGATGCCCTAACGCAGGGTGTAAACCTTTCTGAAGAAGATATTCAGGATATGACCAATCAATTAGAAAATATGTTAAATGATATGACAGAAAATATGGATATGAATGCGATGTTATCTAATGATATGGATAACATGGAAGAAGATAACGAGGCAAGTGCCAACGGAGGTGCTATTCCTCTTGGTTCTATTTTTGCTAACATTTTTGGAAAATCTGATGGTTCACAGTCTTCTAGTTCTTCTAATGGGGAAAAACGAAAAGTAAAAGTAGATAAAAAGCCAAAGGATAAACGTAAAAAAGCATTAGATACCTATGGCACTAACTTAACACAAAAAGCAAAAACGAACCAATTGGATGCGGTTATTGGTAGGGATAAAGAAATTCAAAGAGTCATTCAAATTTTAAATCGTCGTTCTAAAAATAACCCTTGTTTAATAGGAGAACCTGGTGTAGGTAAAACAGCTATTGCTCAAGGACTTGCTATTAAAATTGCCCAAGGAAGAGTTCCTGCCAAATTATTAAACAAGGAAGTCTATTTACTAGACATGACTTCCATTATTGCGGGAACGCAATTTAGAGGTCAATTTGAAGCTAGAATGAAATCCATTATGGATGAATGTAAATCTTATGGCAATATTATCCTTGTGATTGATGAAATCCATAATATTATTGGTGCTGGAGATGCAGAACATTCTATGAATGCTGCTAATATTTTAAAGCCATCTTTATCGAATGGAGAGATTCAATTAATTGGTACTACCACTTTAAAAGAGTATCGTAAATATATTGAAAAAGATAGTGCCCTAGAGCGTAGATTCCAACCTGTTTTAGTAGAAGAACCATCTATTACCGATTCTATTGAAATTTTAACTGGAATCAAAAAATATTACGAAGACTATCACAAAGTAAGTATTTCTAATGATGTGATTCGCGGTACCGTTATTATGTCAGAAAAATACATTCATGATAGATTTTTGCCAGACAAGGCAATTGATATTTTAGATGAAGCTTGTTCTAGAATCAATTTAAACAACAAGGAACTTTATCAATTAGAAATTTTGAAAAATGAGCTAAAAAAAGTGCAAGAGCAAAAAGAGGAAGCAGCCCAAGCAGATTCGGAAGAAGATTATCAAAAAGCAGCTGAATTAAAAGCAAAAGAATGTAGTTTAATAGAGCAAATAGAAAAAATTAGTAGTACATTAAAACCTCAAGAATTAACCATGCAAGATGTTGCCGAAGTAATTGAAAACTGGACGAAAATTCCGGTTAAAAAAATTACAGAGGAAGAAACACAAAAATTGTTAAATTTAGAAACGAACTTACATAAACGCATTATTGGTCAAGAAGAAGCTGTTGCAGCAGTAGCTCGTGCTATTCGTAGAAACAGAGCTGGACTTAAAAGTACCAAACGTCCACCATCTTTTATCTTTGTAGGACCAACTGGCGTTGGTAAAACAGAGCTTGCTAAAAGCCTTGCTTATGAAATGTTTGGAGATGAAAATTCTATTATTCGTATGGATATGTCGGAATATATGGAAAGTCACTCTACTTCCAAGTTGATAGGCTCTCCTCCAGGATATGTAGGTTATGATGATGCCGGTCAATTAACAGAGAAAGTAAAAAGACATCCTTATTCTATTGTATTGTTAGACGAAATAGAAAAAGCTCATCCAGATGTATTTAATATTTTATTGCAAGTGCTAGATGATGGTAGACTAACCGATAGCCAAGGAAATACCGTTAGCTTTGAAAACACCATTATCATTATGACCTCTAACGCAGGTTCTAACTTAAATACCAATTCCATTGGATTTGCAGGTACTTCTACCACTAGCAGAAATAAAATTTTGGATGCATTAAAAGAAACCTTTAGACCAGAATTTTTAAATAGAGTAGATGAAGTTGTTGTATTTGACCCATTAAACAAAACACAATTACTACAAATTGTAGATTTAATGTTGGAAGATACAAAAAAAGCACTAGCAGATAAGCACATTTTATTAGACGTAGAAGAAAATGCCAAAGAAGAACTATTACAAAAAGGAACAGACTTAAAATATGGCGCTAGGCCACTAAGACGTGCTATTCAAAGATATATAGAAGATGAACTTTCTGATAAAATTTTAAAGGGAGAACTTCAAAACGGACAAACTGTACAAGTTTCTGCAAAAGAAGGTAATTTCATTTTTTCTATTTTATAAGTAAATAAGTAACATTTAGGAGGAATATAGTTATGTTAAAATACGTACCCAATATATTAACAGTAATTAGATTTATTTTAGTACCTTTCATCTTAGTACTCATCTTTCAAGAACAATATTTAGCAGCCGTGATTGTAATTACCATTTCCGGCTTAACGGACATTTTAGATGGTACGATTGCAAGAAAGTATAACTATATTACAGACTTTGGAAAATTAGTGGATCCTTTAGCAGATAAAGTAACACAAATTTCTATTTTGGTCTCACTTGCTATTAAAAACATCATTCCTTTATGGATATTAATTATCGTTTTTCTAAAAGAAATATTGATGATTGCAGGTGCCTCTTTCCTTTATGGAAAAGACCTTGTGGTATCTAGTAGATGGTTTGGCAAGCTTGCTACTGTAGCATTCTATATTGCTATTGTATGTTCTTTAGGAATTCGTTACTTTGGATTAGATTGGAATTTTGATATTTATATTTATTATGTGGCTCTTATTGCTACTATCTTCTCTTTAATCATGTATTTCGAAGAATTTTATAAAAAAGGATATTTGAGTAAGAAGAAATAATTTGTTATGAACTTTAAGGACATTCCTTAAAGTTCATATTATTTTTGTCATAATTTACTTTTTTTGCTTTAACTCACAAAAAAGTCCCTCCTACTCTGTTTTAGAGTTGGAGGGGTTATTCTTTTATTATTTCCATCTTGATTATTTTATTATTTCCATCTTGCATTCTTTTCCTTTAAAGGCAAATACCATTTTTGTAATGTTAGTAAATCCTCTTTCCCTTAAGTTGCTTTCATAATCTCTTTCTTCTATTTGTTTTTTTGCATTGGCAACTACTTCCTCTATCGTTTTTTCTTCTAAATCGTCTGCCACTTTGAATTCTATAATAAAACTATTTTGGTTTTTATCTTGTGGCTCTAGCATAATATCATATCTACCAAATCCTGATTCTCTATTTGAATTTACATAGTAGCTATCTCTAAGTCCTACTAACATTCCTAGTACAAACGCATGATAAAAGTTTTCTGCTGTATTTTCTCCTACATCCATATAACTAAACATTTCTTTTACCAATACTCTAAATTTTTTCTCAAATTCGGATAGGTTTAAGCTTACTAAATCTTTTAATAAACTTCTCAAATCATTTCCCGGTACTTTATCTGCAAACCAATTTCTTACAATATCATAAAATAGGGTTTTTATCTCATAATTTGGTATTTTTACTTTGTAAATTCCTTCTGCTAAATTTACCACTTCTGCTACTTTTAGGTAGCCTGTTCCTAACATTAGTCCCCATATGTTGTCTTCTTTATCCTCTATTCCTACAATTTCTGTCTCTAAATTAATAGGTACTTCTATCGTCTCTCCTTTTAGCAATCGTTCTATTTTTTCTTTTACAGTCATAGATTTTTTTAGTGTTAGCTTGATTAAATCATTCGAACTAGTATTTACCCAGTAAGGTTTTAACTGCTTATCTGTTAAATAATTTAAGATACTCCATGGATTATATATGTCTTCTACATTTCCTATGCGATATCCATCATACCATTTTTTTATTTCTTCTTTTTCTCCTTCTACCCCAAAGTCTTGTATTACTTTCTCCATTTCTTCACTGGTTATTCCAAAATCATTTGCAAACTCATTATCTAACATCGTAAATACTTTAAAATTGTTTGCTCCACTAAAAATACTTTCTTTTGCTACTCTACTTACTCCTGTAAGTACCGTTTTCTCCAAATAGGAATTATCTTTAAAGGTGGTTCCGTAAAACGTTTTTAGGAATTTTATAGCTTGGTCATAATATCCTTCTATATAGGCTGATTGAATTGGTACATCATATTCGTCAATAAATAGCATAACTGGCTTTTCAAAATGCCTATATAAATAGCCACTTAGTTCTTTTATACTTGTCTTTAAAGCTGTTTCATCTTCTCTTGTATAAAGGATATCCATTATTTTTTCTTTCTCAAATGGGTAGATTTTATCACTATCTAATAAATACATATGCTCTCTATACATTTCTAATATTGCTGTTTTTAAATCCAGCAACATATTTTCATAGCTTACGTCACTCACATCTTTTAATGTTAAATAAATGCATGGATATGCTCCTAGTTTGGAAGTATATTTTTCTCCCTGCCCCATAATTTTTAAATCTTCAAATAATTCTTTATTATCTTTTACATTGCAGTCAAAGAAATATCTTAACATACTCATATTGAGTGTTTTTCCAAATCTTCTTGGACGTGTAACTAATACTACTCTACTTTGGTTGTCTATAATGTTTTTGATATACATGGTTTTGTCTATAAAATAATTTTTTCTTAGTCTTAAGCCTTTAAAATTACTCTCTCCTATTCCTATGCCTTCCCATTCTTGCATAAGATTTCCCTCCTTTTATTATACTATTTTGGATAATGTTTTCTCTATTTATTCTATTGTTTGCTATTATATCATTTATTTGTAGAAATTTCATTAGAAAATGAGAAAAAGATGAATTTGTCATAAACAAAACCCCCTTTTTAATATATTTGTGTGATTTTTCACGCAATATATTTTAAAGGAGATTTCCTACGTTTTCAAATATTTCTATCTCTTTTATCTATTTATACATAATTTTTTAGATTTCTTGTTAGAGGATACTTATTTTTTATTCTTGTCTTGCGTTTTGGATATGTGTTGTTTTTCTTTTTAACCACGTGCTAACGTTTAGTACACTAATTAAATTTCTTATTGCCACTGCAAAATAGGATAACCATTATGTATAGGAAATTACTGATGGTTAGCCAGTAAAAAAATTTCCTTTTTAGCACTATTCTTATTCTGGCTAACCAGCTGTAATTATAATAGTAGTAAATGCGGAAACCTTTTTCTATATTCTATGGGGATTTATTTTTTTCTCTTTCTTAACTAGAAGCTCTTTTTTTAATTTTTTATGTAACTTTTCCTGTAATTCTATTGT
>CALXBX010000053.1 GCA_944386655.1 uncultured Clostridia bacterium
CCCATTATTTATTGAATTTAATGAAAGTATATAAAATTTTAGGAAAAATCCCAAGAAAAAAATGTAAAAAATAAAAAAAGACTGTTGAGCAAAATATTTTTATATACTTTGTCAACAATCTGAAAAAGAAAGCACAAGCAGTGCTTTCTTAATGAATTTAGACTATCAATCCATAAATTTTCATAGCATTACGAAAAAAGATATTTTCTTTTTCCTCACCGGAAATAGCAAGACTCTTAACAGTTGCTATTTCTTTTTTGGTGTTTCCCCATGGGCTGTCAGAGCCAAATAAAATTTTTTCGGAAGATAGATAGGATAAGACCATTTCATAAATTTCTTTCCCGCTTGTAATAGAAGTGTTCCACAAGCATTCTTTTTTATGTTCTGCCAAAAAGAAGCTGGGGCAACAGTCTAAAAAAACATTAGCAGTAGAAGAAATTTTTTGCAAAAACTCTTCCTTTAGCCCGGCAGCATGTGCTATAATAATAGCATTTTCAGGGTGATTTTCTGCAAAGGCGATGGCATGAGCCGGAGATTCTAATTCCCGTATGCCAGTATGAATTAAAAATGGTAATTTGGTATGTACATGTATATCACTTACCCTGCGCTGGTCTGTCCAAGGATGTAGCTTGTAACCAACAAATTCCCCTGCATAATATCTTTCGAAAAAGTCAATTTCTTTTTGTATGCTTTTGTTAGAAAGCGAAAGATAGAGAATTGGCTTTACTAAGGAACGCATGGCTTTTGTTTGCTCTATGAGAGCTATATTAAATAAGCGAAGCGGATCCATGCAGGAAAAGTCCCAAATTAAATTACCGCAAGTTTTACAAAAAATACCTAAGTCTTGTACTTCCATCCGATGCCTAGCTTTGTAAATACAGGAAGAAGGACAGTTTTGTAAATTACGATTGGGCTTGGATTTACTAATAGGACAGTAAAAAGAGCAATCCTTAGGACATTGCAAAATAGCAAGTTTGGGGTTAATACATGCTAAACAAATGTCAACATGATTACTTTTGCAATCGGCAAGCAATTGCCGATAACCAAAATCAGAATAAAAGTAATAGTCATTAGGGTAAGTTGCTACGTGAATATGAGAGTTAATAATCATACAAATACCTCCTTGAAAATAATAATTTTCAGTCTAAAAATACAAATACTGGGAAAATTCTAACACATCACAAAAAGAAAGTAAACAAAATAGGAATAAAATGGAAATAAAAACATATAATAAATAGAAAGAAAACAAAAGAAGGGATGAGGCATATGATTCGAAAAGCAAGTAAGCAAGATAGCAAGGCAATTGCAAATATTTCTGTAGATGAGTGGAGAAATACTTATAAAAATATTATAGACAAAACCTATTTGGAAAACCTATCTATAGAGGAAAAAACAAAAAAATATGAAAAAGAAATGAAAGATACGGTGGAATATTTAGTTTGTGAAGAAGAAGGGAAGATAGTAGGTTACATTAAATATGGAGCGATTAGAGAAGAAATACCACCGTATGACAGCGAAGTCTATGCCATTTATGTACAAAAGGAAAAGCAAAATCAAGCATTTGGTACACAATTGTTAGAAGCAGCAAAAGAAAACTTAAGAAAAGAAGGGTATAAAAGAATGCTGACCTGGTGCTTAGAAGAAAATGAAATCGGAAAAAGATTTTATGAAGCCAAAAAAGGAAAGAAAATTACCAAGAGAAGCATTCCCATTGGAGATGAAAACTACATAGAAGTGGCATATGGATATGAATTATAAAGGAGGTGCGGGTCCATGAACGAAAATTGGCAAATGGATGTACAAGAATTTGAAGAGGCTGGATGTGCAGTAAATTCAGACTAAAAAAGCTTCCAAAAAAGAAATGAGGGAAAAGATTATATGAAAAAAAGTCATATAATCTTTTTTCGTGCATATAATGTAATAAGAAAAAAGGAGGACAAGGCTTAGAAAAATTGTATCGTAAGAAAGGAAAAAAGACGATGAATTTGTTGTGTAATCCAAGAATGAGTTATTTAAAAAAGGAAGATTGTTATGCTATCTATGTACAGTATAATTTGTATTTCCTGCAAGGAGAGGCAGCTAAGTTATTTACAAAAGTGCTAGAAGGTAAGAGCGATGTGCCACAATCTTATCTTAGCTTTTTAGAAGAAAAACAGATTTTGCAAAAGACAGCCTAAGCAGAATTTACATTAAATTTTTTTCCTATAATCCTTTATTTAATGTAAAAATAAGGAAAACAAGGATTATAAATTTTAGAATATGAGGAAAGAAAAAATGGAATGTGTAGCCAAAAAATTAGAGGATGTATTTTCTAAAGAAGAATTGCATCATCTTATGTGGAAAAAACCAAGTTTTGCGCAAATAGAGTTAACAAGAAATTGTAACCAGTCATGTATTTTTTGTTTTGCTAATTGCAAGGCAGGTGTAAAAGAAAAAGATAGTAGCTTAGAAAAGTGGAAGCAAGCGGTAGATAAATTAGAAAAATTAGGGGTATCTAAAATTCATTATACAGGAGGAGAAAACTTTTTATATCCCTATTTTACAGAAATTTTGCAATATACCAAAGAAAAAGGCTTTTGTGTGCAGGTCAATACTAATGGAACCATCCCTATTGATAAAACGCTTCCCTTTGTAGATGAATACGTGTTTTCTGTACATGGTTTAGGGGAAGTACATAATGCAATTGTAAAGAAAGAGAATGCTTTTGCATTAGTAGAGAAAAACATAAAAAAAGCAGCAGAAGCAAAAAAAATAATACATATCAACATGGTGTTAGTAAAAAGTAATTTTGATCATTTTGAAAAAGTATATGAATATTTTGCTAGTCGTTACCCAATTAAAAGTTTTTCTCCTACTTTTGCGGCTATATCCAATAATGGAACCCATTTTGAAGAAGAAAGAATCCCTATTCATCGAAAAAATATTGAAAAGTATTTTGAGGGACTAAGAAAAATAGGAAAAGAGAATTTGACATTAAAACATGGATTATATGCTCTATTTGAATATGAACCATCTCTAATAGAAAGAAAATATCCTATTGAGCTGCCTATTTGTGCAGCAGGAAAGGACAAATTAATTATTAAATATGATGGCAGTGTATATCCTTGTAATTTCTTTTTGAATAAAGACTACTATTGTGGCAATATTTTTACAGAAAATGAGCAAGAAATTTGGCAAAAAGGGAAAGGCTTTGCACCATTTCGTGAAATGATTTTAGAAGAAAAAATACCAGAGAAATGCAAAGCTTGTCAAAACAAAAGATGTTTTTCAGGCTGTAGAGTGTGGACAAAAAATTATATAGAAGGAGGAAAAAAGATTGACTATGAAAGAGATATCCGATGTGAAATTGCACATGCATTTGTTGGAAATGGAAATTACGAATCGATGTAACTTAAATTGTGCACATTGCTATAACCGTGGAGAAACAAAAGAAGATATGCCTTTTTCCGAAATGATAGAATTGTTTCATTTTGCGCAAAAATACGGAGTGAGTAAATTAGTTATTTCAGGAGGAGAAGCATGTCTGCATCAAAAACTGCCAGAATTTTTAAGTTATATTAGTAATCATAAACAAAGAACGAAAGAAAAAATGCCTAAAATTGTATTGCAATCTAATGGAAAAATAAGGGATTATCTTTCCATATTGGATTTATCAGGTGTGGATTTAGTACATTTGAGTTTTGATATAGATGAAAATGGCGTTAGGAAAATAGACGAAAACGAGACTGTCCAACTAGCAAAACAATTAAAAGAAAAAGGAGTGCAAGCTTATTTTTTTGCAACTATTCATAAAAACAATCAAAACCATATAGAAGAAATGGTAGAAATAGCAAACCAAAATCAAATACCCATTGCTTTTAACTTATGTTCAGAAACAGGAAAGAATGAAGAAATCCTTTTAACGAAAGAAGAGAGAATTCAGGCATACAAGCAATTATTAGCTTATGAAAAACAAGGGAAAATAAGGCCAGTAAAACATCCACATTTAGCAGTACTTCGCTATACAGAAGAAGAACTAAAACAAGATGGCAAAATACACGGAGGCTGTACTGCGGGAATTGGCTCTTGTAGTGTTTTGTCAAATGGAGATGTGATTCCTTGCCCTTTCTTAAGAAAAAAAGCAGGAAATATTAGAGAAAAGGGAGAAAAAAATATAGAAGAAACTTTAGTGGATATTTGGCTACATGCACCATTATTTACAATTTTGCGAAAAAGAGAAGAGTATGCTATTTGCAAAGATTGTAAATATTTAAATTATTGTGGAGGTTGCAGGAGCAGTGCCATACTTTCCACAGAAAAAATAAATGGATTTGATAAAGCATGTTTGAAAAAAATTAGTTAATATCAGCTCAAATAAATAAAGAGTAGTATAAATTACATGAATGAGCAGCGTGTTATATAAAGAAAAAAGAGCCTGTCTTCTTGAAATGACAGCTCTTTTTTGATGTATAATTTCTTTATTTTGTACTTTCACTTGTAGTAGTTTCTACTTCTTTTTTCTCTTTTTTAGTACCTTCTTTTGTATAAACAATATTGACTAAAGTTGTACCAATACCGAATAATACAAATATTATAGATAAGAACCAGCCAATATAAGGAATAAATCCTAAAACCCAAAGTACAAGGCTAGAAATTAAAGTAAATAAAACTAATGCAACATTACTTGTTTTCTTAAAAGCTTTTGCTAATAGTCCTGCTACAAATAGGCTTGTAATAGAAGTAGCAACCATAGCTAAAAATACTAAACCTATAAACATAGAACTAAATACAGTAACACCTACTATGCTTAGTATTAATAGAAGACCTACTAAAATTGCTACAATTGGAGTGGCAATACCAATTCCTAAAGAAACAAAAGATTTTGCAACTCCCATGTTGGTTACTCTCTTTACAAAATTTGGAGCAAGCCAAATTAATAACATTACAACAATAAAAGTAATGAATAAAATAGAAAGAGCCTTTGTAATGTAAGAAACAGGACTAGAAGATGTTGTAGTATTTGCTGTTTCTTCGCGAGTAACTTCACCAGCAATCATTCCTTCTTCTACAGAAAGTTCGTTAGATGAAGTATAGCTTAAATTTCCATAAATGTAAGTGGTATCTGTATATTCTCCAAAAGTAATATCATTTGCAGTAATAAAAGCATTTCTTCTTACTTTTCCTTCTATAGCAACATGGTCAGCAGATACTTTTAAATCTCTATATACAAAACCATTGCTCTCTAAAGTAAAGTTCGTACAAGCAGCGTAAACATCATAAACAACTCCATTAATAGAAATTTCGTTAGCAAATGCAAATATACTGCTATAAACATATCCACCATTTACAGTTAATTTGTTAGCAAAAACAAATAAATCTCCACCTATTTCGGCAGTACTTTCAATTGTAACTTCATTTGCAAAAATGAAAGCATTACCATCTACTACATTAGAAACAGATACTTTATCACCAGTTAAATATAAATCTGAATTTGTCCAAGCAGAAGTGGTATCTGTAGAAACATCTGAAGAAGTATCAGCAGATGTATCGTTGGTTGCATCTGTATTTTCTACAGCAGTATTTTCTGCAGTTTCAGTAGCAGAAGTAGTTGTTGGCTCGTCAGTGGCAAAACAAACCGTAGATAATAATACAATACAAGTAATAAATAGTATAAAAATTTTTGATTTGTTTTTCAACATGAAAAAACCTCCTTTGTATATTTATGTATGCATTCAATATAACCCTTTCTAGGTATTTTGTCAAGAAAAAAGGCAACTATTTTTTAGTTGCCAAGGGAAGAGAAAAGTAATAAGCACAGTTGCAATTGGGTGTAATTTTTTGTGCCGAAATATTTTCTAAAGTGCATTTTCCATCCTTTTGGTAAATGCAATCAGAAGAACAATTGATAGTTGTCAAGCTTATCACCTCTGTTATTAGTATGGAGAAAAATTTAGAAAATATACAAACTCTTATTACAATTCTTTTGCAAAACGTTTTTGACAATAAGAAGCAACAGGACACTCATCACATTTAGGTGTACGAGCTGTACAAATATTTCTACCATGCCAAATAAATAGATGGTTGACATCTTTATAAAATTCAGGTGGAATGATTTTTAATAAATCCTTTTCAATTTTTTCTGGCACAATCTCACGAGAAAGTCCCATACGATTAGCAATACGCATACAATGGGTATCAACAGCAATTCCTTGTGGATCAGAAAAAGCTTCTAACATAACAACATTGGCAGTTTTTCTGCCAACACCAGGAAGACTCATTAAATCTTTCATATTTTGAGGAACCTTGCCATCAAATTTTTCTACAATAATACGAGCTGTTTCTTGAATGTGTTTTGCCTTGGTTTTATAAAAACCACAAGGGTGAATTAATTCTTCTAAAATTTTGATATCCATAGTAGCAAAATCTTGAGGAGTGCTATATTTCTCAAAAATAGCAGGAGTTGTTAAGTTCACTCTTTCATCTGTACATTGTGCAGAAAGCATGACGGCAACTAATAAAGTAAAAGGAGTAGAGAAGTCTAAGCTACATTTGGCATCTGGATAAGCCTTTTTCAATATTTTTATGATTTCTACAACGTCTTTTTGTTTCATTTACAAATCCTCCTTTTTTTCTTATCTTTTTAATTAAAACACAAGAAAAAAGAAAAAGCAAGTGTATGTGATTCACGGAAAAGATTGCATAAGTTTTAATAACGTGATATAATAGGCAACATAAAATGAACAAAGGGGATATCAATATGGCATACGCAATAGAGTATAAAGAGCAAATTATAAAGAGATTACAAGAAGAAAGTGTAGCAAAAATTGCACAAGAGACAGGAATATCAAAGCCAACGCTTTATAATTGGAAAAAACAAAAGATGGAAAGTAAGGAAAAAAACAAAAGTCAAGAAACTGTAGAGCAAAAAGATGCCACCCAAAAAGAAGAGATGCGAGAAGACTATTTTTTTCGTTTGGGAATAATTTTTTATCGTAGAAAAAAAGATAATGAACAAGCAATGCACTGTTTCTTAAAATCTATACAGAGACAAGAAAGATCTTATATAAAGAGTATACTTTTTGTAGGAAAAATTTATGAAGAAATGGGAAATTATGAAGAAGCTAGAAAGCAATTTGAACAGTATATGGAAATAGATAAGGATGAACATCCACATCCACACTTAGAGTTAGGAAGGTTAGAAGTATTAAAGGGAAATTATGAAGAAGCACGAAAACAATTTAATAAGTACATAGAAATAGATAAGGACAGAACAGCTTATGCATATTCAGAGTTAGGTAAGTTAAGCGTGTTAGAGGAAAATTATCAAGAAGCACAAAGACAATTTGAAAAATGTTTGAAAATATGCCCAAAATATGAATATGCAAAGCAAAAATTAAAGGAATTACAAGCAAATAAATCTTTATTAAGTACCAATAATTTTCAAGAGAGTAAGCCTACTACTATTACACAAGCAAATAAAGATTTATCTAATAGAATTAGGGCAAAAATAAACCAAGAAACAATTGAGATGGCAGATATTCAGCTGATAAAAGAGCAAGGGAAAGAACTACCTCCAAAAGACTATTATTTGTTGCAAATTGTGATATGTGAAAAATTAGGACAAAGGAAACGAGCCTTAGACTTAATAAATCAAATGGAAAAAGAAGGTTTAGCGTCAAAGGAATTAACACAAATAAAAGAAAGAGTAAAAAGCAAAAAAGCAAAAATTTTTGACTTAGCCAGTTGGGATAATATATTAGGTTGGCAATTAGAAAAAAGCAAAGAAAAGGAAGAAAGACAAAGAAAACTTTATGAAAAACACAGTATTACAAAGAGACCAGAAAAAGTAGCAGAAACAGAACAGTCGAGAGAGAAAAAAAGACTTTCAAGTGTGACGTCAAGCAAAAAATATACGAAGCAAGAAGTTATTTGGAAAACAAGCAAAGAAGGCATAGCTGGTATGCAAAAGGAAAAAACAAAGAAACAACAAAAAGGAAAAGATGATAATCTTATAGAAAAGAAAGAAAAAATAACAATAGCAGAAGGAATGCACCCTACTATACAAGAAGCAATAAAAAAAATAAACCTTCACTACTATGTAAAAATGCAACCTACTAATAGCGACGCAGCAGTACAAAACAAATATATTAAGAAATATGATAAATTACAGTCTATTTTAGAATGTTCTAGTACCAATAAAAGGGCACAAATGGAGTTAATGTTGGTATTAATGAATGAAGGGTATGGAGAAGTAGTAGAAAAATCTTTTCCACAGGAAGATATTTCTTTTATCCAGAATCTTATAGAACAATGTAAACAAAAGAGTTTAGTAGTAGAAGAAGCCAGAAAGCAAATAGACGAATATTGTTTATAAATCTCCTTAAAAAGAATAAGTCACAAAATTCAAAAAAGACAATATAATATCATAAGGAGGTAATAGATTATGTTGTGTGCACTGAAAAAAACGATAGGAGTATGTTTAATAGGAATTGGCTTAGGTGTATTACTGGTTTTATTACTTCCAGTAACAGGATGGTTATTTTTAATAGGAATAGCAATCTTAGCTATGGGACTAATTTGGCTATTTTGTTAAAAAATAAAAGGAGAGTGGATAAGGATGACAATTGTAGTAAAAAAAGTTCCTAAATTTTTAAGAGGATTTGTAAAATTCATCTTTGGAATTAAGGAAAAATAGGAAAGATACATAAGAAAAAGCATCGGCTAGAGTTTTTTTCTCTAGCCGATGTTTCCTATTTCTTAAGAAATTTTAGTATTTTATAAAAATATGATGCATCACATAATTTTTATATTCTATAAAATTAAGCTCTTTTTACTTTTCCAGAACGTAAGCATTTAGCACATACATGAATTCTTTTTGGTTGTCCATCTACCATTGCTTTAATAGTTCTTACATTTGGTTTAAAAGTTCTTGTTGCTCTTCTACTAACGTGTGAACGTGCAATACTAATTTGATTTCCATGAGATAGTGTTTTTTCGCAAATATCACATTTTGCCATTTTTTAGCACCTCCTATAAGTTTTAATAAAATTGACTATTTACTATATTAACATAGAATAGTAAAAATTTCAAGCTATTTAGCAATATTTTTTTGCTTTTGTGAATTTATTATCGAACAAAAATTCATAAAAGACTTGAAAAAAATGAAAAATATGATACAATACCACCATAATAGAAAAAAAGGAGAAATGAAAATGTACGCCTATATAAAGGGAAGTTTAGAAGTAAAAACAACAGGATACGTAGTAATAGAAGCAGGAGGGATTGGCTATAAAATTTATATGTCAGAACCTTCTATACAAGCATTAGGAGAATTAGGAGAAAACGTGAAAGTATATACTTATTATCGTGTAAGAGAAGATGACGTAAGTTTATATGGATTTAAAACTAATGAAGAACTTCGTATGTTTGAATTGTTGCTATCGGTTAGTGGAATAGGAGCAAAATCAGCTATTGGCATTTTATCAAACATAGCACCATCCAGCTTTGCTTTAGCCATTATTAGTAACGATGTAGCTAAAATCAAACAATTACCGGGAATAGGAGCAAAAACAGCACAAAGACTAATTTTAGAATTAAAAGATAAATTAAAAACACAAGAGATAGAAGAAAATGATGAAGTCGCAGATAATGTAAAATCAGTCATAGAGAAAAATGATAAATATACAGAAGCAGAAGCGGCATTGCAAGTGTTAGGTTACAGTAGAAAAGAAATAGAAAATGCATTAGCAAAAATAGATACTACAGAAATGACTGTAGAGGATATGATTCGAAAAGGCTTAAAAAATTTAGCAAGATAATAAGAAAAGAGCAAAGAGAAAGAGGAAAAAATATATGATAGATTTAAGTAAGCCACTTGCCTTTCGTATGGCACCCAAAACGTTAGAAGAATATGTAGGGCAAGAACATGTATTAGGAAAAGATAAAATTTTATATAGAACCATTATGGCAGATAGGTTGTCTAGTATTATTCTATGGGGACCTCCAGGGTGTGGGAAAACATCACTTGCAAGAGTGATTAGTCATACCACAAAATATAAATTTACAAGGATTAATGCCGTAACGGCAGGAATTAATGATATTAAAAATGCCATTACAGAAGCAAGCAATTTATTGTTAAACCCTTCTGGAAAATGCATTTTATTTATTGATGAAATTCATCGATTTAATAAACTACAACAAGATGCTCTTCTTCCTTTTGTAGAAAATGGAACGGTTATTTTAATAGGAGCTACTACAGAAAATCCTTATTTTGAGGTAAATAAGGCTTTAATTTCCCGTTCTATGGTAGTAAGATTAGAACCTTTAAGTTTAGAGAATGTATACACAGTGTTAAAAAGGTCATTAACAGCACCAGAAGGATTAGGTAGCTATAAAATAAAAATAGAAGATGATACTCTGCGCAAAATTGCAGAAGTAGCCAATGGAGATGTAAGAACAGCTTTAAATGGATTAGAAGTAGCCGTATTAACTACCAAAGTAAATGCAGAAGGCTATATAGAAATTACGCCAGAAATTGCAGCCAATTGTGTACAAAATAGGAAAGCGATTTTTGATAAAAATGGAGATAGTCATTATGATAACATTAGTGCTTTTATCAAGTCTATGAGAGGAAGCGATGCGGATGCTGCTATCTTTTATTTAGCGAGGGCTTTAAATGGAGGAGAAGATCCTATGTTTTTAGCAAGAAGAATAGTAATTGCAGCAGCAGAAGATGTAGGAATGGCAAATCCAAATGCATTAGTCATTGCGAATAATGCTATGCAAGCAGTACATATGGTAGGAATGCCAGAGGCACGTATTATTTTAGCAGAGGCAGCAGTATATGTAGCAGAATCTCCAAAATCAAACGCTAGTTATTTAGCAATAGATAAAGCCTTAGGAGACGTAAAAAATAAAGATACGGGAGATGTACCAATGCATATTCGAAATAGTCCTGCAGAAGGAATGGAACAATTTGGATATCATGTAGGTTATAAATATCCGCATGAATATCCGGGACATGTAGTAGAGCAGCAATACTTACCAGATAAAATGCTGGGAACCAAATATTACGTACCAGATGAAAATGTAAAGCCAATCGTATAATGAGGGTATATTAAACTAAAAAAGCATAAAAAAGACGTTCCGTAAAGAACGTCTTAAAATATGTAAGCTATTATTTTTTCTCTAATTCTTGCTTTTCTTCTGCATCTTTCATAACTTCTTTTACAGTTCCTAAACTGCTTAATGCGGCAGTAGCTTCAAATGGAATAAATACTTTGTTTGCTTCTCCATTTGCCACTTCTTTTAATGCTTCCAAAGATTTTAATTGTACTAAAGTAGTATCTGGGTTGGCTTTTTTCATAGCAGTGTATACTTTTTGAATTTCTTCTGCCTTTGCTTCAGCAACTTTTCTGATGGCTTCAGCTTCACCAGTAGCTCTTCTAATTTGTGCTTCTCTTTGTGCTTCTGCCTCTAAGATAGCAGCTTGTTTTTTACCTTCTGCAAGAGTGATGGCAGATTGCTTTTCACCTTCTGCTTGTAGAATTAAAGCTCTTTTACTTCTTTCTGCATTCATTTCCTTTTCCATGGCATCACGGATGTCTGCAGGAGGAGTAATATCTTTAATTTCCACTCTATCAATTTTACATCCCCATTGGTCAGTAGCTTCGTCTAAAGTTTCTCTTAGTAAATCATTAATAGAATCTCTAGAACTAAAAGTTTCATCAAGCATTAATTTACCAACAATATCACGAATGGTAGTAATAGCTAAGTACTCAATACCTTTCTTTAAACTTTGAATTTCATAAACTGCCTTAGCTGGATCTGTAATTTTATAGAATACAACAGTGTCAATGGTAATGGTAACGTTATCTTTAGTAATTACTTCTTGAGGTGTAATATCAAAAGTTTGTTGTTTTAAGCTAACAACGCTTCTTACTTTATCTAAAAAAGGAATGATAACAGTAAGACCAGCATCTGCTACTTTATGAAATTTACCTAGCCTTTCAATAATATATACTTCAGATTGCTTTACAACTTTAATAGATTTTACAGCAAGAAGTATTAAAATAGCAATAATAACAACGGCAATAATAATACCTGTCATGATAAAATTCCCCTTTCCTTATTATAACAATATGAATATATTAACAAAATTGTAAAAAAATTTCTCTTCAAAAATATTCAACAGCCTTATTATATCACATATTTTACCAAAATGGAAGGGGTTTGATTAAAAAAATTATGTAAAGACAGGCTACTATTTTATTAGCGTGTCCCAGAAATGTCAGGGATAAATGGGACATTTTTTAAAAATAATGTCGAAAAATAGCAGAAGTAGCTAAATAGTAGAAAATAAATATTTTTAGATATAAAAAAACGCAGAGCAAATTTTCATTGCTCTGCATTCTAGCCTTTTAGGGCTTTGCAAGGTGGAAAGCAGCATTTAAAAATGTTGCTTCCTCTACACGGTACCGGTTGTGAGCATGCATTGCTTCTTGCATGCTATCCAGATCCGGTGAGTCGCAGAAGGCTGGACGTTTTCCAATCGCCTTCTCTACAACAAGTTCAGGAACCTCTTTTCCTTTTTGAATGTAGTCAGCAGCTTCTTTTAGAGCTGCTAAGTATTGATTAGTTCTCTTCTCCATGGGGCATTTCCTCCTACTTGCTTTCTGCCAATCTAGTAGCAACATTTAAAAAACTTGTTGATTCTAAGCGATACCTATTTAATTTATCCATATACTGTGAACGCTCTTTTGAATCGAGAGTATTAGGTGGGGTTGGTTTCTTCATTTCAAGTGCCTCTTCAATGAGAGACTCAGGTACTTCCATCCCTTCTTGAAGAAATCTTGCAGCCTTTTCCAACGCTAATAAGTACCGCATGTTTAAATCCTTTTTGGTCATACTAGACCCTCCTTGCAATGATAATATATTTAGCATATAGCCATACCTCTATTGTACCAAAAATTGACATAAAATGCAAGAACTTTCAAAAAGCTCTTTCCTAAAACAAAAAAATGTGATAAAATAATGCAGATATTATAGAAAAGGAATGAGAAGGTTGAAAAATAATATAATAAAAAGTTCATAGAAAATAAAAGTCCTAAAAATAGCACTTTTTAAGAAAGATTTAAATTACACCAAACAATTTAAACTAGTTAATTAGCTAACTTTGTAGCCTTGAGACTCTAAAAATTTAATAGCATTATTAATATTTAATTTCTTATCTTTAGATTTAAAATGCTTCTCGCTTAATTGCTCATAGAGCTCATAATTAAAAGGCTCATTCTTAGAAAGTATGTGGTAAATGCTAGTTAGTAACATTCTAGCAATGGCAATAATTGCACGTTTGTGACCTCTACGCTTTTTTATTGCATCATAGCGTAATTTAAAATATGGGCAGCTTTTATCACGAATAGCATTGTTAGCACATTGAACAAGAATTGGTTTAATATAAACGCCAGCTCTACTAATATGAACAGATTTCTTTTTACCAGCGCTTTCATTGCACTGAGGTGTAAGACCAGCCCAAGAACAAAGATGTTCAGCATCTTGGAATACAGACATATCAGCGCCAATTTCAGAAAAAATCGTAACAGCTGAAGTATCTTTAACTCCAGGAACAGTTAGAATTAAAGCAATTTGGTCTTGGTAAGGCACAAGAAGTGGAATAATAGCTTCTTCAATTTTATTGATACAATCAATAAGAGTATCATAATGAGAAAGACATATTTTCATTTTGGAATTCTGTTCATTAGAAAGTTTACCCTGAACAGATTCAAGAATTTGCTCAGGAGAAGATTTAAGATTCTTTTTAAGGAGAGGCTTAATTTCTTCAATAGTAACATTGTCATTTTTAGAAAGAATGAGTTCTAAAATAGATTTAGCAGTTTTTCCAAAAGTGTCAGTAACGACATTAGAAATCATAATATTAGAAACGGTAAGAGAGTTTTGAAACCTATTCTTTTCAGAAGACTTGCAATAAACAAGCTTTAAGCGATAGCGCATTAAATCACGAAGTTGCCTAATATTAAGGGGAGGCATAAAGCTACCTTCAACAAGACCATGTTTAAAAATATCTGAAATCCAAACAGAGTCTTTGGTATCGGTTTTCTTACCGTTGAATAGCTTTAACATATTTAGGATGAGTAATAATAACATTACAAGAATCTTCAAGAATATTGAATATAGGAATCCAATACTTACCTGTTGACTCCATGCAAACATCTTTGCAATTGTTATCAGTAAGCCATTGCTTAAGTTTCATAAGGTCATTAGTAAAAGTAGAAAATTGTTTGGTTTGGTAAGTGGTAACTCTGCATTCATTAGTAGTAGCGATAGTAGCGACTAACATTTTCTTGTGAACGTCAATACCACAACAAGTATTGTAACAAATTTTTAGCATATTTGTTATCTCCTTGAAAAATAAAAATTGATGTATAGACATTTACTATGTGTACCCAGCTAGATTAACGGACTTTGTTAAATACAAAGATAAGGTTACGCACTCCACCTACAAAAGTAGGATATGTTGCACTCATTTGTGCTTAAAAGGTACACGTCACATATAAAAATACGGGATATAATTACAATATAGTGGTAATTATTCGCCACTCCTCCCGACGTGCTCTTCAGTCTATCTATACATCTAATAAAATTATATCAAATTATGGTAACTAAATCAAGGCTAAGAATTTTTAATAAAGATTTGTGCCTTTCGCAGACGAAGCGAAAGCGAAGGCAAGAAAGGAATGATAGTAAAAATGAA